>CALIMU010000001.1 GCA_938045355.1 uncultured Clostridium sp.
ATTCCTTTTCCGAATGTATGTCTTCTAAGTTTTCTAATATATCTACATTTTTTGTTATTATATTTCTTAATGTTTGAATATCTTTTCTTTGTAGTTTTAAGTTTTCATATACTCTTTTTTTAATATTATCTATATAATCAAAAGTATCTTCCATTTCCTTATTATAATCTTCTTCTATTTCTCTTAAATATGTTTGTTTTAATCCATATTGTCCGTATTTCACTATTTAAAATATAACTTGCTATTTTAGTATCAAATATTAGGTTTTTGAAATCTTTTCCTTTTTCTAATATTTCTACAATCCCCTCTTTTATACCATGTGAAACTTTTTCTATTTTTTCATTTTTAAATATATCTTGTATTATCTTATCATCAATATTTAATGTATATATATATCCCTTTTTGTTATTTTTATCTACAAACATTATAGTTATATTTTCTGATATTTCTTTTGTTACTCTATTTTTATATTCTTCTTGTATAATATTTTCTAAAAAGTCTTCTTTTAATATGCATTTCTTTATATATTTATCAACTATATCTTCATTAATATTTTCTCTACTATCATAATCTTTAATTCCTATCTTTTCTCTAGAGTTATTATATACATATATTCTATTTCCATATTTATTTACATCTTTTATACATTGTTTTAACTTTTCTAATATTTCTTCTTTTTTTGTTTCATTATATGAATATATTTCTAAATTAAGTTTAATATTTTCTTTTATTTCTCTAACCTTATTTTCTAATGATTCTTTTTCTTTCTTATAATCATTTCTACTATTTCTTATAGCTTCTTCTTTTTTCTTACTATTTATATCTGTATTCAATATATCTTCTATAGAATAGTTTTCATTTTCCTCAATCTTCTTTGTATCTTCTGCTTTTTTTATTTCAATATCTTTAAATTTATCCAAAAATTTATTAAAACTTAATTTTTTTAAATATAAAAATGCTTCTTCTGTTCTCCAATCAGTATATTTAATACTATCTATATTTATTCCTAAATCTTTTTCATAATCATATTCAATATCTATTCTACCTAAATTTCTTGAAACATATGCCATTTCTTTATCTTGTATAAGTTTATTTAAAGTTGCTTTTGCAATTTCTTTTCCATCACTATTTTCAATATATTCATATATTTTTTCTAAACTTCCAAATTGTATTATTAATTTTAATGCAGTCTTTTCTCCAATTCCTTTTACTCCTGGAATATTATCAGATGCATCTCCCATAAGTGCTTTTACTTCTATAAGTTTTTCTGGTGTTAATCCATATTCTTCATTAATCTTATAATTATCATATATTATATATTCTGTTTTTCCCATTATAGTCTTAGGATAACGTATGTTTACATTCATATCTACTAACTGAAAATAGTCCCTATCTCCTGTTAATATAATAATTTTATTTCCTTTTTTTCCTTCTTTTTTAGCTATTGCTCCTAAAATATCATCTGCTTCTATTCCATCTTTCTGAACTATTGGTATATTCATTGTTTTTAATAATTCTTTTATAATTGGAAACTGTATTGTTAAATCTTCTGGTGCCTTATGTCTTCCCGCCTTATATTCATTAAATATCTTAGTCCTTTTTTCTGAACTTGAAATATCAAATGCTACAATTATCTTATCTGGTTTCTCCTCTTCTATTGTCTTAAACATTATTTGAAAAAATCCATATACTGCATTTGTACTTATACCTGTAGGTGTTTTCATCATTCTTCCCATAGTTGCATAAAATGCCCTATTTGCCATACTATTTCCATCTATTAATAATATCTTTTTGCTCATTTTTATTCCTTTATTATTTTTCTATATTTAAAAATTCTAAAATCTTCTTATTATAATTACTGTCTTTTAACATTCTTACAAAAATTTCTTTACACAAATACGTATCATAATCACTTCTATGTGTACAAAATTCATCTACTTCTATTCCATAAAACTTTGCTGTTTCATTTAATTTAGGCCACTTATACTTCCCATATTTTCCTTCTATCTTTACATTGTTTACATTTTCATTCATTGTACAAAATTTTCTCATATATGGAATATTCAAAAATTGACTATCAAATGATATATTATGTGCTACAAAATGTGTAATTCCACTACAAAAATCTTCAAAATCATAATCTTCATCAAAATATTTTGAATAATTTCTATCTTTTCTTAATATTGATATATTTTCATCTGTCAATCCATTTACACTTATAGCTCCGAAAATTTATCTTTTCTCCTGGATTTCTATAATAATATCTATCAAACTTTCCTATTTCCTTAACACTTAAATCTTTTTCATCTATTTCAAGTTTTATTGCAGATATTGAAAGTACTGAACAATTTCTTATACCATTTGTTTCTAAATCAAATATTATTATTTCTCTCATTTATAATTTTCCTTTATTATATTTCTTTATTTAATTTAACATCTCTCTTATTTTTAGTATTTTTCATCAATAATCTTTTTAGCTTTTTCAACTCCAAACATACATAATATTCCAATTATATATCCAAGCATTAATCCTACTACAACATCACTTAAATAATGTACTCCCATATATAATCTTGTTCCTGCAATTACAATTGAAAATAATACAAGTAATGTTACTAAAATATATTTAAGTACTCTATTCATATCACTTATAATCACAAAATATATTAATATTGTTACCATTGTAGCTACACCTATTGAATGACCACTTGGAAAACTTTTACCTGTTTCTACCATTATTTCTGGAAAAGCATTAGGTCTTGGCCTACTAACTAAAAATTTTATAACACTCTTAGTTATAACAGATATTCCTAAAGTTATCGGTACTGCTAGTGCTACAACATATCCTTTTAATCTTGTTTTAAACATAGATATATCTTCTTCTTTGTGTAATTTTTTCTTCTTGCTTTTACTCATATAATATATAAATATGATTAACATTGTTATAATTGTAAATGCAATTACTCCTTTTTTCCCTCCAAGTTCTGTTAAAAACTTAACTATTTTTGTCCTTTCTGGTGTGTGTAATGTTTTTGCAAGTTCTATTATATTATTATCTAATATCTGTATTTTATCTATCATTATTATTTCCTTTCTATTCCTAAATATTCATATGCTTTATCTGTTACTATTCTTCCTCTTAATGTTCTTCCTATAAACCCTAATTGTAATAAATATGGTTCATAAACATCTTCAATTGTATCTCTTTCTTCTCCGAAGAGTTGTAGCCAAAGCTTCTATTCCAACAGGTCCGCCCTTTATATATATCAATTATTGTATTTAATATTTTTCTATCTATATTATCAAGACCTATTTCATCTATCTCAAGTTTGCCTAAAGCTAATTTTGCTATTTCTTCAGATATATTAGAATTATTTAAGACAGTAGCATAATCTGCCACCCTTTTTAGAAGCCTATTTGCAATTCTAGGTGTTCCTCTTGATCTACCTGCTATTTCTATTGATGCTTCCTTATCTATTGTAACTCCGAAGTATATCTGCACTTCTTCTAATTATCATATCAAGTTCATCTTTAGTATATAATTCTAGTTTTTCAATTATTCCGAAACCTATCTCTAAGTGGACTTGATAACATTCCTGCTCTTGTTGTTGCTCCAACCAAAGTAAATTTAGGAAGATCTAAACGTATTGATCTTGCACTTGGCCCCTTCCCTATAATTATATCTAAACTATAATCTTCTAAAGCTGGATATAATATTTCTTCTACAGATTTATTCATCCTATGTATTTCGTCTATAAACAGGATATCCCCTTCTGATAAGTTTGTAAGTATTGCTGCTAGATCTCCTGCTTTTTCTATTGCAGGTCCTGATGTTATTTTTATACTTCCATTCATTTCATTTGCTATTATATTTGAAAGTGTTGTTTTTCCGAAGTCCTGGTGCTCCATATAATAATACATGATCTAAACACTTATTTCTTCTTTTTGCAGCTTCAATATATATTTTCATATTTTCTTTAACTTTTGTTTGACCTATATATTCATTTAATGTCTTGGGTCTTAAAGTTATCTCTTCTATTTCTTCTTCTACATCTGTTGTATCTAAATCAAAAATATTTTCTTTTTCCATTTCTACCTTTCTATAAGTATTAAGATATATTTCACTATTATTTTAATCATTTTAGTTTAACATACATATATCCCTCTTGTTCCTTAAATATTATTTCACTCTTAATCTTACTCTCACTCTTATTAACATTAATAATATTATCTACTTCTATTTTCTTTTTTAATATATCACATATATTATATGAAATATATATTTCTAACTCTACTTTTTCAGTATATTTTTCAGATATTATATCTACAAATGTTTCTTCTCCTATTTTTATTCTTCCAATCTCTTCTATGATTCTCTTAATTTTGGATATATCATCATACCTATAAATTAGCTTAATCTTTTTCACTCTTATATATCTAACTATATTTGAAGTTGATATAACAGTTTTAGTAGATTCAGTATATGCTTTTACAAGCCCTCCTGTACCTAATAATATCCCTCCAAAATATCTTACAACAATTATACAGGTATTATTAAGATTATTTCCTAATATACATTTTAATATTGGAAGACCTGAAGTTTTTGAAGGCTCTCCATCATCATCAAAAAATTCTTCTTCAAAAATCTTATATGCTAAAACATAATGTGTTGCATTTGGATATTTTTTCATAACCTCTTCTTTAAATTTTAATATCTCTTCCCTATTCTCTACTTTCCTTATTATCCCAATAAATATTGACTTATTAACAACTATCTTTTCTTCATTTTCTTTATCAACAGAAAAAATAATATTTTTTTCTCCATCAGTCATAACATATTATCCTTTTCCTCTTTTTACTCATATTCCTATCAATCAAAATTTTAATTATCTTTTTTACTAATATATTAGTTATAACATAAATAAACCATTATATTAATATTAAATAACCAATATATAAAAAAAGAGAACCTATATAACAAACATTATATATAAATTCCCCTTTTTTTCTTTCCTTATATAAATTATACTGCTTCTTCCAAATCTATTTTTGTAGAGTTAAATACATCATTTTTCTTTTTAATAAATATTTTACCTCCACGTATGTATGCTTCTACAAAGTCTATTCTCCATCTTACCTTTTTTCTTATTCTGGTGGTAATATACCATCTAGCTACTGAAAATACACTTCTTTCAAAACATTTGAATAAAGGATTAATACCTTTCGAAAAATCTTTTGTATAATTCTCTGCTATTACCAAAAATACTAACTCTTTAGTTTCTAAGTCTGTATATATGTAATCAATATAACCACTGTCTGTTTGGAAATATGATGCTTGCATCGAATATCCTTTTTTTAATAGATTTTTATTTTTATCAGAAACATAAGCAACTTCTTCAACTTTATCAACAGAACTTAAAAGTGCAATAAGAGGAGAAGTA
>CALIMU010000002.1 GCA_938045355.1 uncultured Clostridium sp.
CATCATTTTCTTTATTTAGATTTAAATAAAGATTTAGTATATTTAAATCTTTATTTGATTTCAATATATCTAAATCTTCTCTTAATATATATATGTTTTCATTATTTTCTTTGAACCATTTTTCAAACATATTTTATTTACTCCCCAAATTTTACTTTTCTTTTTTATCTTTTTCTTTACCTTTATTACCTTTTAATAATGTATCTTTAATTGTAATAAAACTATCTTTTAAAAGTTCTTCAACACTTTTAGTGGCTTCACCTTTAGGTTCTGTATATCCTGTTATTCCAACAAGAAGTGGTACAAATTCATCTAACTTATAGACATCATCAATACTTACACCTCTTCCAAAAAAGCCTTTTTTATCTTTTTCTTCAAAAAATAATGTTGTAGGTAAAAATTTAAATTTCTTATATTGCTTTATATCTAATATTTTTGAATATACAACCTTTTCTCTTTTATCTATTATAAGTTTTGTAGATTTTATCATCATATTAGGAAAAAATCTTATAACCATTCCTTTTTTCTTCATCTTATAATATTCATTTTTTAAATAACATATTGCTCCATATATAATCACCATAAAAAAACCTAACACTGGATTTATATCATACATTCTTGCAATTAATACCATAAAAAGTGCAAAAAGTATTAATGTTATGTCTATATTTTTAATAATATTATCTCTAAAATAATTATATACATATGTCATTTCAATATATTTTATTCCTGTATTTTTATCTTCTTTCTTCTCATAATGATTATAATTATTAGAAATTTCTTCTAAGAACTCTTCTGAAATATCTTCAACATATACATTTCTTTCATGTTCATCATTATATTTTTTTATTTCATTATAACATCTAGTACATAGCCTTTCGCCTTTTTTTATTTCTTTACCACATACTATACACTTATTTTCTTCTACTATTTTCTTTTTATCATTTTTTCTTTTCTTAGTATTTCTTTTTATCTTTTGTTCTTTTTCATCTATTTTACTCATATGTTTTTATCCTGCTCCGAATCTTCTATTTCTAGTATTATACTCTTTTACTATCTCTTCCAAATCATCAATCTTAAAATCTGGCCAATGTTTATTTACAAAGAAAAACTCTGAATATGTAAGTTGCCATGGTAAAAAATTACTAAGTCTCTTTTCTCCACTTGTTCTTATTAATATATCTGGATCTGGGATCTCACTTGAATACAACTTTTTAGAAAACATCTCTTCTGTTATTTCTTCTGGCTTAATTTTTCCAGAAAGTACATCTTCTGCTATTTTCCTTGTAGCTTCAGTTATTTCTCTTCTTCCTCCATAATTAAAACATAAGTTTATTTGAAGTCCTGTATTATTTTTACTAATTTCTTCTATTTCATCAATCATTTTAATTAAATCTTTTGTAAGCCCATCTCTACTACTAAAAAATTTAATTTTAATATTATATTTATTGACCCTTTTTAATAATCTTTTAAAATATATTGTAAATATTTTCATAAGATATGATACTTCTTCTTTAGATCTCTTCCAATTCTCTGTCGAAAAAGTATATACTGTTAAATATTTAAGTCCTTTTTCATTTGCTTTTTTAGTAAGCTCTTCTAAATTTTTAGCACCTTCTTTATGTCCTATATATTTATCAAGTCCTCTATCTTTAGCCCATCTTCTATTTCCATCTAAGATTATAGCAATATGATTTACATCCATTATATTGTCATTATCTCCTTACATTTTTTCTCATATTTTTCTTCTGCAATTTTTACAAACTTATCTGTTACTTTTTGTATTTCTTCTTCACCTTTTTTCAAATCATCTTCAGATATTTCTTTATTTTTTTCTTCTTTTTTAATACTATCTATAGCTTCTCTTCTTATATTTCTTATTAACACTTTTGTATTTTCTGTTAATTCTTTTATTTCTTTAACAATATCTTTTCTTCTTTCTTCTGTAAGTTCTGGAAACACTAATCTTATACATTTACCATCATTTTGTGGATTTATTCCTAAATTTGCTTCTATTATTGCTCTTTCAATTGCTTTTAAAATACTCATATCCCATGGTTGTATAAGAATTTGTCTTGCTTCTGGTACTGATACTGATGATACTTGATTTATTGGTGTTGGTGTACCATAATATTCTACCATTACTCTATTTAATATTGCTGGGTTTGCTCTTCCTGCTCTTATTTCTGATAAACTTTCTTCAAAAAAATCTATCCTATCTTTCATCTTATTTTCTACTTCTGTTATTTTCATTTTTACTCCTTAATATTATATTTTTTATTATTCCTTATTTGTTATAAGTGTTCCTATTTTTTCTCCCATTGCTGCTTTATACATTGAACCTCTTTCATTAAGTCCAAACAATAACACATCTTTGTTCCATTCTCTACATAATGTTATCCCTGCAGTATCTACTGCTTTTAAATCTTTTTCAAGTACTTCTTTAAAAGTAATTTTAGATATCATTTCTGCATCACTATATTTTTTAGGATCTTTTGTATAAAGTCCGATCAACATTTTTAGCAAGTAATATAATATCTGCTTTTATTTCTATTGCTCTCATAATTGCAGCAGTATCTGTACTAAAAAATGGATTTCCTGTACCACATGTAAATATAGTCACAACATTTTTTGCTATAAGTTCATTACTTTTTTTAGTATTATATCCTTCTCCTATTTTTTCCATATTAATTGCTGTTTGTATTCTTGTTGCAATTCCTATGTTTTCTAATGTATCTTGAAGTGCAAGTCCATTCATTGTTGTTGCAAGCATTCCCATATAGTCAGAAGTTGTTTTTTCAATTCCAACTCCTTCTCTTCCTCTCCAGAAGTTTCCGTCCTCCCACAACAATTCCAACTTCAACTCCTTTTGATACTATTTTTTTTATTTCTGATGCTACTTCTTTTAAAACTTCAAAATCTAAACCTTTCCCTTTTCCACCACCTAGGGCTTCACCACTTATCTTTATTAATATTCTTTTATACATAACTAAACCTCTCTTATATTACATATAATATCATAATTATTATATCTCACAAAACATTTTTTTTCTACTAATAATTTTCTAAAATAACCTTAAAGAAATTCCTTTTACCTACTTTTAATTGATTTTCAGAGTTTATAACAATTTCATCACTTATATTTTCTATCTTTTTCTCATTAAACATAACTCCACCTTGTGTTATAAGTCTTTTTAATTCTCCTTTAGATTTAGTATTTTTAAAACAAATATTTAATAATCCTATTATATTGATTTTATCTACACTTAAAGTTACAATTTCTGCATCTTCTGGAAATATTTTATCTGAAAAAGTCTTTAAAAAATCTTCTTTTTCTTTATCTGCAACTTCTTTTCCATGATATTTTTCTGTAATTGCATATGCAAGCATTAATTTAACATCTCTTGGATTAATTTCATTATTTTTTATACTTTCTTCTATCTTTTCTATTTCTTCAAGAGATATATCTGTATATACTTTCATCCATTCTATAATTCTATCGTCTGTTAATTTCATTGCTTTTCCAAACTTATCTTTACTTGTATCTTCTAACGCTATATAATTACCAATACTTTTACTTTGTTTTTCTTCTCCCCATAATCCTTTTGTTATTTTTGTTGTTATAATTATTTGTTTTTCTTGATTATATTTTTCTTGAAAAAATCTTCCCATCGTTTCATTAAATAATTGGTCTGAACCTACAATTGTTAAATCTGAATCAAGTACCTTTGAATCATATCCTTGTAATATTGGGTATAATATTTCATTCATATGTATTTCTTCATTGTTTTCCATTCTTTTTTGAAACATATCTCTTGAAATTATTCTTGAATGTGTTGTCATTGAACATAATCCTAAAAATTCTGCTAAATTCATATTATTATACCATTCACCATTTCTTCTTATTTCAAATACTTCTGGATTATCTGTTATTAAGACTTTACCTACTTGTTTTATAAACTCTTCAGCCGCATAATTTATTTCTTCATCTGTAAGGACTTTTCTTGCTGTCATCCTACCTGTTGGGTCTCCTATCTTACTTGTAAAATTCCCTATTAAAAATATTACCTTATGTCCATCTTCTTGAAATCTTCTCATTGTCCAAAGATTTACTGCATGACCTAAATGTATAAATGGTGCTGTACAATCAATCCCATATTTGATTATAAGCTTTTTCCCTGTAGCTAATTTTTCTTTTAATTCTTCTAAAGATATTACTTCATCTACAAGTCTTGAAATATCTTTTAATAATAATTCATTTTTTTCTTTTAAACTTTTCATTTCTACCCTCCAATTTATAAACTATGCTTTTTATTCTTTTGTTATACAATTTATTATTTTATAT
>CALIMU010000003.1 GCA_938045355.1 uncultured Clostridium sp.
CTTTAGCTCAGTTGGTAGAGCGCACGGCTGTTAACCGTTAGGTCGTAGGTTCGAGCCCTACAAGAGGCGCCATAAATGACTATATGTAGTAATACATATGGTCTTTTTTATATCTGAGGATAATATATATATTATGGTATTTTTTCAATTTTTTATAATATCTATTGACGAAGCATATATATATATATAATGGAAGTGTCGGAATGAGAATTGCTAATGGGAGGAAGCATAATGGATAAGCTTAAAAATGTATTTAAAGTTATATTTGATATATTTAAGAAAATTGCATTATTTTTATTACAAATGTTTAAAAAGGCATGGTCTGTAAAAGCATTAAGACCTGTAATAATAATTATTATTATAGTTTTAGTAATATATATTAAAACTTCAGTTGATAAAATAGGTAATGAAAGCAAAGCAATAAAGGAATATAGTAATTTTATATGGCCAAGTAATCAGCTAGTTAATACAATAGAAAAGTATAATACAGATAAAGGAAAAGTTTTATATTCTACTGATAAATGGTTTTCTATGAGATTATTTATAGCAAATAAAAAGGAATTTTTAAATTATATTGAGAAAATTAAGCAAAAAGGATATGATTTAGAAGAAGATTTCACAGGGAATAAATATACAGCTAAAAATAGGAATGATAATTTATTAAAGATAGAGATTGAATATCTTGATAAAGATAATAATACATATATAAGACATGATATGATGGAAATAACTATAAAGAAAAAAGAAAGTAAGGAAGAAAAGGAAAAAAGAGAAAAAGAGGCAAGGGAATTAGAAGCAAAGGAAAAGGCTGAAAGAGAAGCAAAAGAAGCAGAAGAAAGAGCTAAAAGACAAAAAGCAGAGGAAGAACAAAAAGCAAAGGAAAGAAAAGAACAGGAACAAAAAAAGAATGAATCACCAAAAACTACATCTAATACAATAGATCCACAGTTCAAAAAAGCGATGGATAGTTATGAATCTGCAATGAAAGAATATTCAAGCTTTATGAAGAAATATACTTCTTCATCAAATCCAGTATCTATGATGACTGATTATAATCGAATAATGGAAAAATATACTAATGCAAATAATGAATTTAATAAGATAAAAAAAGAATCTTTAAATTCAGCAGAATTAGCATATTATCTAGAAGTTCAAAGTAGAGTTGTAAAGAATATGAATTAATTATGTGAAATGTTAGACAATTGTCTAACATTTTTATTTTTCCAAAAAATAATATTGAAATATTTAAAATATAATAATCCAGTGATATAATACTTATATATCTAAAAGTTAATTTAGAGGAAAGAAAGGAATAATTATGAGTATAGTAGAAGTAAGAGATTTACGAAAAGAATATGGAAAAAAAGATAATAAGACAATAGCATTAAATGGTATTAGCTTAGATATACAAAAAGGAGAATTTGTAGCTATAGTTGGTAAATCAGGAAGTGGTAAATCAACATTATTACATATGCTTCGGAGGTGTAGATACACCAACAAGTGGAAGTATTTTAGTAGATGGTGAAGAAATTCGTAAACTTAAAGGTAGTAAACTTGCAAAATATAGGAGAAATAAGGTTGGGATAATATACCAATTTTTCAATTTACTTCCAATATTAAATGTTGAAGAAAATATAACATTACCTGCAAGTTTAGATGGAAGAAAGATTGATAAAGAAAGATTAAATAGTATATTAGAAATACTAGAATTAACAGAACAAAGAAAGAAACTTCCAAATCAATTATCAGGAGGTCAACAACAAAGAGTTTCTATAGGTAGAGCACTTTTTAATGATCCTGCTATAATACTTGCAGATGAACCAACAGGTAACTTAGATAGTAAGAATGCAGAAGAAGTTATGAAAGTTTTAGAAGACTTAAACAAAAAAGAAGGACATACTATAATTATGATAACACATGATGATGAACTTGCAAGAAGAGCAGGTAGAATGATAGTTATAGAAGACCGGAAATGTTAAAAGTGATATAGTAAACAAGAAAGATTAAGAGTAGAGATAGGAGAATAGTAATAGATGAAGGATATTATAAAACTTTCATGGAAAAACTTAATGTTGAATAAGAATAGAACAATTACAACATTAGTAATGATAATTATAACTGTAGCAACATTTGCAGGTATAAGTATTATGTATGAAAGTGCAATTAAAGGTTTAGAACAAACATTTAAAGAAACAAAAGGTAATTATCACATTGCAGTTAAAAATGTGGATAAAAATTATGATAAAGATCTTTTAAAATATGATAATGTAAAAGAAGTAAATGAATATTATACTATTTCAAAAGGTGTAAGTAGAAAAGGTATAGAAAAAGATATTACTAAAGAAAAAGGAAAAGAATATTTAGAGAAATTATCAGATGAAGAAAGAGAAGCTGAAATACAAAAAGTTATGAGTAAGCTTAAAAAATCAAAATGGTATATTCAAAAATATGAATTAAATAAAAATGAAGGAGATTATACTAAACAACAAGAAGAAACTAAGAAAAATGAACAGATAATATTAAATCCATATTTAGGATTAGATATATTAGGTGTTAATAAAGAAGATTTAAAAGGATATAATTTTAAATTAATAGATGGAAGATTTCCAGAAAATGAAAATGAAATAATGTTACAAAAATCATCTAAGACATCAAAATATATATTTAATTTAGGTACAACTCTTACTATGAATGGTAAAGAATACAAAGTTGTAGGATATGTAAATAATGTATTTGATTCAAATGAATCAAAATTAGATATTGGTATACTTAAGATAGCTTCAACAGAAGAAAAAAAGGAAGCATTAAATAAGATACAATCTATATATATAAAAGATATAGGTAAAAGGGTAAAAGCTACAGCAGAAGGAATATCACAAACATTAAAAGAAGATCCTAAAAATAAAGATATAAGTATGGCTGTAAACAAAAATCTATTAAGATTACAAAATGCAAACTTACAAGGATATGAAAGTTCTACAGATAATGTTTTAAGTACACTAGAAATGATGAGAAATGTTCTTATAGGAATAGTAGCAATATCTGGTATTATTATAATGTATAATTCATTCAATTTATCATTAGTTGAAAGAAGAAAACAATATGGTATATTAAAATCATTAGGAATAAAAAATTCAAGCCTATATATTATGATATTATTTGAAGCATTAGTATTATCAGTAGTAGGTATTGTTATTGGATATCTATGTGGTATGTTAGGAGACTATTTAGTTATAGGATATATAAATGATACATTAGTAAATGTTATAAAAAGTATGGGAGTAGAAAAAGACTTACAGATATTCCTTATATATACAACAAACATACATGCATTTTATATAGTTGCAATTTCAACAACAATAACAGTATTATTAGCGGCAATGATACCAGCTATAAAGAGTACAAGAATATCACCAATAGAAAATATTAGAGGTAAAGATGATTATGTAGTAAATACTAAAAAAGTAAAAACATCAAATATATCTAAAAAAATATTAGGTGTAGAATTTGATCTTGCAAGAAAAAATATGAAGAGAGCTAAAAAAAGATTTAGAGTTGCAACATTATCACTTTCTATAGCATTTATACTTTTATTTGTTATAGGGACACTTGGAACTCAAATAAATAATCAAATTGGTCTTTTAGAAGTTCAAACAAATGCTATATTTAAAAATGGAAATATTGTAGAAATGGATCATATTAATATAACAGATAGAAAAGATCCTAAAGATAAAAAATATACAGAACAAAATTTCCAAGATATGGTTAAGTTTGCAACAGATGAATATACAAAAGAATTAGAAAAGAAGGATTCATTAAAAGTTAATAGAGTAATACTTGCAGATACAATGAGAACTTTAAAACAAATAGATACAAAAAATGATCTTATAAAAACATTATCAGATAGTTATTTAAATAATACATTTAAAAGGACAGATGATAAGGCAAGACAAGAAGCTAAAGAAAAAATTGCAATTCAAATTGTAAATAATAAGAATTATAATAAGCAAGATAAATACAATTTAAATAATATAAAAGATAATGAAATGTATTTAAGTAATGTTAGTATTGTAGAAGAAAATGGAACATTAGTAGAAAAACCTATTTTTGATGAAAGTAAGATTATAGGAAAAGAAATAGAAATAAATGGAAAGAAAATTAAAATAGTAAAAGCACCAGTAAATAGTGAATTATTACTTACAGCATCATCAGGAACAACATTCTTAACAGGATATGTTAATGAAAAAACACTTTCAGAAGTAATGAGAAATGATAAAGATTTATTTGGATTTAGGATTTTCTATCAAAGTGATTTAAAAGGTGATAAAAAGATAGAAGATATAACAAAGAAACAATATCAATTAAATTTTGAAAAGAAATATGATTTTGCTAAATTACAAATGTTCACAGAAGGAGTATTAACACCAGCAGGAGTTATAGGTATGATTAAAGGAATGATAACAATATTCCAATTATTATTATATGGATTCTTGATACTTGTTATATTAATGTCTGTAGTAAACATATTTACAACTATAACAATAAACATATTACTTCGTAGTAGAGAGCTTGCAATATTAAAATCAGTTGGTATGAGTGATAAACAATTTGATAAAATGCTTAGAGGTGAAAATTATATTGCATGTTTAAGAAGTATTATATTTGGTATAGTAGTTTCATTAATATTATTATTTTTAACAAAATTTGTAATAGATAAAGGTAAAGTTAATATTGATTTTAAATTTATAATGGATATGCTTGGAAGTATAAACTATATAGCTTTAATAATAAGTATAATAATTGTATATGTAATAACATTTATAAGTACATTATTTGCTAAGAAGTCTATTAGAAGTCAAGATATTGTTGAGGTTATTAGAAGAGATAATATATAATAATATAGATATAATAAGAATAAAATACAGAAAAAGGATATATTATAAAATATATCCTTTTTTTAAAAGTAAAGTTATGATATACTAAAAAAGTAAGAGGAGGTAATTGAATTCTTTATTAAGGATTTAAAATGGAAAAATAAGTAGGTGAATTTTATATAGAATCATATAAAAAGGGAGTGATAATAATGTTATCAATAAATGAGAATATATTCTCTAAAAAAATTGTAAAAACCTTTTTTGACCTTAAGATAAAGGTTAAGTATGCTATTCTTAGATTAAAAAATCTAGAATATTATATTGGAAAGGAAAAATCAAAAAGATATCTATTAGAATTAGAAGAATTTAATAAAGATATTAAAGAATATATGGAAACATATAATGAAAGATTCCATATATCAGCAATAAAAAGACATCTAGAAAAAAGCAGATTAGAAAACGAGGAATTGATAAAAAAATATCAGATAGAAATTGGAGAAGTAAGAAGATTTAAAAAGGATAATGATTTTCCAATGGGAACATATCCACTTGAATTTAATGAGTTCTGTAAAGACTTTTTTAATGATATTTTGGAATTAGAAAAGTACAAAAAAGAACAGGAGAGTTTAATAATTAAATCTATTAATTCTATAGAATAAAATTCACCTATGAAAAGGATATATGTACAATATATCCTTTTTTTTAATATAAAAATATGTTAT
>CALIMU010000004.1 GCA_938045355.1 uncultured Clostridium sp.
ATATTTTATAGGATTTTTTCTATAAGATAAAATTTTAAAAACTTTACTTTTATTATCTTCATAATGTTTTTGAAAACATATTTCATTATACATATTAACAAAATCAAAATGTAATTTATTTTTATCTATATTATCATAATAATTTTTCAAATATATTTCTATTCCACCTAAATTATCAGTAGCCCCAATTTGTAAAACTTTTATAATTTTATCTTCCATTTTTTCCTCCTAAGGGTTATTTCAATAAATTCATATATTTTTCTTCTAAATTCTTACTCTTAAACCTTATATCATATTCTCTAAAGATATTTTCTATATCTATTTTTTCTCTTTTATTTCTTTTTAATAATTCATCTTTCCATTCTTTTTCATTTTCTAATTTTATAAAATTTACTTTTCCGAGTTAAATTTACTTCCTCTGGAACATTTTCTGAGCAAATGACCTTTAAACCTGCAACCTCTGCTTCTATTGCAACCATTCCGAAGTCCTTCATATAAACTTGGTAATACAAAAACATCCATTGCTTGATATAATTTATTAACATCATTTCTTTGGCCTAAAAATATTACTTTATCTTTTATTCTCTTTTCTTTAACTATTTCTCTTATTTTATTTTCCAAAGGTCCTTGTCCTATAAGTACCAAACATATATTATTATATTCTTTTATTACTTTTTCAAACACATCTATTAAAAATTCATGATTCTTTTGTCTCATAAATCTACCAATATGTCCTATAACTATAGTATCTTCTTTTATTCCAAGTTCTTTCCTTAAATCTTCTCTTATTTTTTCATTAAATTCAAATTTTTTTAGATCTATTGCATTATTTATAACATTTAATTCTTTTCTTTCTAATACTTTTTTCCCAAAAAGCCATTTTCCTGCATGTTCTGTACAAGCAAAAAACTGATTTGCATATATTTTAGAAAAAGGTCTAAGAACATCTTTTATAAAATTTTTTTTCCATTCTTTCTTATTACTTGTAGAATGACTATGTGCTATTCTTACAGGTATCTTTGCTTTTTTAGCTATCCTTAAAGGAAAAACAGATAATGCATTAATATGTGAATGTACTATCTTATAATTATTTTCTTTAAAAATCTTATATAATTCTTTTTGATATTTAAATAATTTTTGATATGGTGGAATTACTATTACCTTCCCACCTAATTTTTCTATTTCATCATATGGAATATCTGTTGAATCTTCATCACATAAAAAATGAAATTGTATCTTATCTCTATCTATATTTCTATAATAATTCATAACAACAGATTCTACACCACCGTCCATTCCATTTTCCCATTATATGTGCAACTACAATTTTTTCATCTTTCATGTTATAATGCTCCCTTCTTACCTAGGACAACAAAAAACACTCTAATAACACATTTTACATCAAATATGAAATTCATATTTTCTATATAATAATATTCAAGTTCTAGTCTTTCTTCATATTTACAATGTGATCTTCCATTTATTGACCAATAACTTGCAATACCTGGTTTTACTGATTGATATATTGCTTCTATTCCGTCCGGTGTTCTTCAAGTTCACCTGGAACAAGTGGTCTTGGCCCTATTAGTGTCATTTCTCCTTTTAAAACATTTATAAACTGTGGAAATTCATCTAATGATGTTTTTCTTAAAAATTTACCTATTTTAGTTATTCTAGGATCATGTTCTAATTTTTGATATAATTCCCATTCTTTTCTTTTTTCTTCATCTTCAAGAACCTTATTTAAGATTTCATCTGCATTATATACCATACTCCTAAATTTATACATATTAATTGATTTTCCATCTTTCCCGATCCTTTTTTGAACATATAATATACTTTTGAAATCACCTGATAATACATATACTATTTTTATAATAACAGCAAGTATTAACATTATGATTATTCCAATTATTCCTGCTAATATATCAATAATTCTTTTCATTACAAGATATAACTTATAGCTAAAAGTGCTTTGTTTTTCTTTTATCTTTTGTATTCTTTTAAGCATAAAATTATTTCCTGAATTCTCCATTTATCTTCTTTCCTCTTTTTCATGATTATTTGTATTTCCATAGTTTCCGGTATCCACCATAATCACCATATCCAAGTTCTTTTTCATTAACCTTATTTAATATTATTCCTAAAAACTTAGTATTTGTTTGTTCTAAATCTCTTTTTGCTTTTCTTACAAGCTTTTTAGGTATTCTACCACTTTCTACAACAAGAATACTTGCATCTGCTTTTTGTGCAAGAAGTGCTGCATCTATTACAAGTCCTATTGGTGCTGTATCTATTATTATAATATCATAAAATTCTCTAAAAACTTCTAATGCTAAATCAACTCTATTATTTTGTAATAAATTTGTTGGGTTTGGTGAATATTTACCTGATGGTATTATATGTAAGTTTTCTATCTCTGTCTCATATATATTGTCTTCAATTCTTGTTTGTCCTGATAAATAAGAAGTAAACCCTTCTATCTTTCTATTAAATTTTATTCTTGCTGCCATTACAGAATTTCTTATATCTGCATCTAATAATAATACTCTTTTTTCTAGTTTTGCAAATGATATTGCAAGATTAAGTGAAACTAAGCTCTTTCCTTCATTTTCCTGTACTGAAGTTATTACTATCACTTTAATATTTGGTCCACTAAATTGTATATTTGTTCTTATCTTATTATAATATTCTTCAACCTTATTATGTACTACTCTATTTCCAATAACTGTCATTTTTTCTTTCATTACCTTTTAGCCCCCCTTTTTGTTGTTTTTATTAGTGGAACTGTACCTAAAAGAACCATTCCGAAGCCCTTCTTCTATATCTTCTTGTTTTTTTACCCTATCATCTAAAACTTCTTTTAACACAACAATTCCAAGTGATAATAATATTCCTATAGCTGCTGCCATTATTGTATTTTTTCTTATATCTGGTGATGATGGACTTTTTGATTCTTGTGCTTTTTCTAATATATTTACACTTTCTTCTTTTGTTATTTCTTTTATTTCTTCAAAAGCTTCATCTCTTACTGCATTTGCAATATCTGCTGCTCTTTTAGCATCTGTGTCTTCTACTGTTATTGTTAATATTCTTGTATCTTGTGGTATTTTTACTTCTATTTTTGATCTTAGTTCTACTAAATTCATTTTTATACCATTTTTATCTATAACTCTTTCTAATACTTTGCTTGATAAAATTATTTCCTTATAGTCTTTTAATAAGTAGTTTCCTATTTGGAAATCTTGTGTAGTAAGTTTTTTCTCATTTATATTATTATTAAGTACATATACTTTTGTACTACTCTTATATTTTGGTACAACCATTATCGTGCTCCATATATATGCTGCTATACTAAATATCACCCCTATTGTAATTATAATCCATATATATTTTGTTACTCTTTTTAATATTAGCATTGGGTCTATATCAATAATATCTTCCTTATTTTCCATGTATTCTCCTTAATCTTCATCTCTTAATATATTTTCTGCATTTAATTCAAAAAGCAATTTAGCTTTTTCTTCTCCATATTTTTTTAATATTACATCATATGCTTCTTTCATATATGGTTTTCTTGTATCTAGATTATGTGCATCTGATGATATAATATCTACAATATCTTTTTCTAAAAAATATTTTGCCCTTTGTTTATATTTCTTATGTTTATCTCCAAATATTTTAGGTTTTAATACACTTTCTGCATTTACTTGTATTTTCACACCATGTTCTATAAGCTTTTCTATAAGTTTTATATTTTTTTCTAAACATTCATATCTTTCTATATGTGCAATCACTGGTATCTTTCCAGATGTCACTATATTATATATTGCATTTTCTAAATCTTTAGGATGTATTCCATAGTTAAATTCTATAAGAACATACCTACTGTTTGCAAGACTATAAAGTTCTCCTGTTCCAATCTTTTCAACTACATCTTCATTATAATAAATTTCCCTTCCGAAGATATAATTCTATATCTTTATACCTATTTTTTACTGCTTCTTTTAGAATTTTAAAATGTTCTTCAATTTTTTCTACTGTTTCTTCAAACATCCCTTTTCTTCTATGTGGAGTTAGTATAAACTTTGTTACACCTTGTTTTACCATTTCATCTATAAGTTTTATAGAATCATTAATTGTTTTTGCACCATCATCTACTCCATATAATATATGTGAATGTATGTCTATCATCTTAATTCCCCATTGTTTCTATTATTTGATTTCTAACTTTGTTAAGACTATCTTTTTGTATTTCTCCCATATGTATCTTTTTACCTAATGCAAATGATACTAAATCTAATCTTTCTTTTACTTCTAGAGCTTGTGATTTTATTTCATATCCATCTTTTTCTTCTAGAGCTTTATTTATTAAATTCATAGCTTCATCCATTTTTACATTTGTTTGAATTGAATTTGATATTTGTTCTATAAGTTTATTTACTTTAGTTATATTTCCGAATATTTGCTATTTTCTTAAATACTGCTTCTATAACTTTTTCTTGATTTTTTCCTCTATCATAATCACCATTTTCTAAACTAAATCTTTCTCTTACAAATGCTAATGCTTTTTTAGCATCTAATTTTATCTTACCTTTTGGCATATAATATCCACCATGAAATGCTTTAAATGTTTGATTATTATATACTTCTATATCTCCTACTAAATCAATTATGTTTATAAAAGATGTAAAGTTTAGTCTTACATAATAATCTATATCCATATCATATAAGTTTTGGATTGTCTCAATAGATGTTTGTATACCATACATTCCTGCATGTGTTAATTTATCATATTGATCTTGTCCTTTTCCTGGAATTCTTAAATATGTATCTCTTGGTGTTGTTGTTAATAATATCTTTTTAGTATTTGTATTTACTGTCATAATTATATTAACATCAGATCTTGATACTGTTCCTATATTTCCTGCAACATCTATTCCTGATATATATATATTATATACTCCTGGTTTTTTAGAAATATGTTTAGTTTCTTCATTATTATCTCTATTTTCTTTTTTATCATCTTTTGATATTTCTTTTATTTCTTCTTTAAAATCTGTTTCATAAATACTTTTTATTTTTTCTTTATATTTTTCATCATGAAGTTCTATTATTCCTTCATATGCACTATTTAAAATCATCATTTCTTGTTTTTTATCAATTATATCTTTATAAATATCTACATATGTATTTTTATACTCTATTTTTAATTTTTCATTTACTTTTTCTTTACTAAGCTTATT
>CALIMU010000005.1 GCA_938045355.1 uncultured Clostridium sp.
TAATATTATCTGTAATAGCTATTATAGGGTTTAGTTATTATAAATATGTACAAATACAAAACTATAATGAAAGAATAAATAAACTAGAGTTAGATAAAAAAGTAGCAGAAGAAAAAGTTAGACAAACTATGCTTAAAATACATAATATAGATAAAACACCTTTGTCAAAAGATAAATTAAAAGAAAAGGCATTAGAATATTTAAAAGACTTAAATGTAAAATCTAATATTATAAGTGAAAAAGAAACAACTGAGAAAGATATTACTAGTAAAGATGAAGAAGAAATAACACTTTATCAATATACATTAGAAAATGGAGCAATTATAAAATTATTATCATATGGACTTATACATTCATATAAGGATGAAAACAAGATAAAAAATATAGATAATGAATGGAAAAAGGTAAAACCAACAGAAAGCTTTATGAGAGAGTTAGAAACAAAAATAAATGATAACTTTAAGAAAATGTCATTATTAAAAAACTTTGCTATAAGAGATATTATAGACTATAAGGATGAAGAACAATTCCGGATGGCCTGTAAGAATATGGGAAGTAAAAGACCGGAAAACAGATAACTCCAAATATAGGTAAGATTATTGTAAATCCAGATGGTGAGATAATCTCTATAGGAATTATATATTATGATTATATAGATACAGATATAAATATAACAGAAGAAAAGGCGAAAGAGATAGTACAAAAAGATATAGAAAAAGATGGCAAAGAAGAAAATCTTGCTATAAAGAACAGTAAAATAACTATAGAATATGCTAAGAATTCTAATAAAAATACTGTACGTAAATCATATAAGATAGAAGTTATATATAATAGTGATAAAACCTCAGCAAGAGATTACTATATAGATGTTAATAATGGTAATATTGTCGATATAGCATATTATAAATAGAATAGAATAGAATAAAGAAAGAAGATAGCTAAAAGTTATCTTCTTTTTACATATCTGCAAGTGGATTTTTACTTATTGCATCACGAACTTGTTCATTGTTTATATGTGTATATATTTCAGTTGTAGATATACTTGCATGTCCGAAGTACTTTTTGCAGTGCACGTATGTCTACTTCACCATATTGGTACATTAAGGTAGCGGCAGTATGTCTTAATTTGTGTGGAGTTATACCTCTAGTACTTATACCTGCTTTTTTAAGTTCTACTTCTAACATTTGTTGTATTGCACGTCTAGATATACGTTTTTTAACAGAGCTTAAAAATAATGCATCTTTATCTTTAATACCTTCTTTAGGACGAACTTCTAAATAATTGTTTATAGCATTTATACATGCCTTATTTAAATAAACCATTCTTTCCTTATTACCTTTACCAATAACAGTAAGTGTATTGTCAAAAAAGTTAATATCACCAATATTAATACCTACAAGTTCTGCAAGTCTTAAACCTAGATTTAAAAATAATGTTAATATACATACATTTCTAAGAGATAATGATTTACTTATTTCTCTATTACTATTTGAAGTTGCTGCAGTTTCAAGTAGGTTTTTAGATTCTGAAAGATCTAAAAATTTAGGAAGTGTTTTTTCTTTTTTAGGAGTTTCTAAACCTACAGTAGGATTAATATCTAGTGCACGCCTTATAGTACATTCATAATTAAAAAAAGAACGTATTGCTGCAACTTTTCTAGAAAGAGTTGTTGCTTTTAAACTAAATTCTATTTTTAAATAATGTAAAAATGCATGTATATCTTCTAATGTTATTTTAGTAAGTATATTTCTTTGAAGATCTTTTATTTCTATAACTTTTATCTTCTTTGAATCTTCATCTATATTATCATATCTAGCAACTATATATTGAAAAAAATGTTTTAGATCATAATTATACTCACTTACAGTTCCTTTAGACTTATTTTGTATTGTACTTGTATAATCTAAAAATTCATTTAAAAATATAGGGTTTTCTTTTCTTGATATCATTTTATTCTCCTTACCTTAAATATATATTTTAAGTATATATA
>CALIMU010000006.1 GCA_938045355.1 uncultured Clostridium sp.
CCTTAAGTTCCAAGAGACTTATAGGATTCTTTTTTAATATTATCAAATAATCAATTTATAACTTTTTATTTAATTTACTTTAATAAATACACTTTCTATACTATAATGAAATTGTATAGAATTATAGTGTAATTCCTTAAATCATTAGCTATCATACTATAATAATATATAATTTATTTAGAAAGGAAATACATTTATGGTAGTTGAAGTAAAAAATTTAACAAAAAAATATAATGAAAAATCAACAGCACTTGATGATGTGTCCTTAGATATAAAAGAAGGAGAAATATTAGGTATCTTAGGACCAAATGGTAGCCGGTAAAACTACTTTAATAAATTCTATTTTAGGATTAATAAAATACCAAAAAGGAGATATTAAATTATTTGGTAAACACTTAGATAATGAAACAAAATCCAAAATAGGTATAGTTCCTCAAGAACTTGCATTTTTTGATACATTATCTACTGAAGAAAATATTGATTTTTTCTGCTCTCTTTACATAAAAGATAGTAAACTTAGAAAACAATATGTTAAAGATGCAATTGACTTTGTTTCTTTAAATGGCCATGAAAAGAAAACAGCTAAATCACTTAGTGGTGGACTAAAAAGAAGACTTAATATTGCATGTGGTATTGTACATAAACCATCACTTATATTCTTAGATGAACCAACAGTTGCAATAGATCCACAATCAAGAAATTTTATTCTAGAAGGTTTAAAAACTTTAAATAAAAATGGTGCAACAATTGTATATACTACACACTATATGGAAGAAGCCGAAATTTTATGTGATAGAATTGCAATAATGGATATTGCTAAATTCTCTATTATTGGTACAAAATCAGAAATAATAGAAAAAATGAATGTTAAATCTATAATCCATCTAGATTTAGAAAATTCAGATGATATTTCTAAGCTTCCTAAAGAAATTAGAAATATTAAAGGAAATGAATATATATTACCATTTGATTATTCATTAGATGAACTATTATCATATTTAAAAAATAATAATATTCCATATAATATAGAACAAGTATTATCACCTACACTTAATGATCTATTTTTAATTTTAACTGGTAGAAAGTTGAGGGATAAATAATGAATTTCTTTTATTATGAATTAAAATTATGGTTTAAAAATATATATGTTGTATTTTGGGCATTATTTTTTCCACTTATACTTGTAGTGATTCTTAATACTATTTATGGAAACTTAAACTTCTCTCGGAATAAAAATAGGTGTCCCTGCAGATTCAAAATTTAAGAATGAACATACAATAGTAGTAGATGATTACAAAGAAGCACTAACTAGTGGAAAAATTGATATATATTTCGGAAATGACATTGTTATGAAAAGTTCTGTTTTCGGTGGAAAAAGAATGATTGAAGAAATAAATTATAAGGTGCAAAATGGTAATAAAGATTATACAAATTCAACTTCACTTAGTGCAACAAACCGGAAATTCAAACAATTTATTTTTCTCAATGATAACAATGCAAGTATTATATTCAATGTTTATCTCTGTTTTACTATTTGATAAATATTCAAAAGATAGAGCAACAGGTGCAAGAATTTCACTTTCACCATCAAGTAATCTATTATTAAAAGTCAAAACATTTATTACATGTCTTTTAGTTGTAAATATATCAATAGGACTTATGGTAACTTATTTATTAACACAAACTAAATTCTTAAGTTCTATAAATATTACACAAGTATTTTACCTAGAAATATTAGCAGTAATTTCTATTTTAATAGGATATATGATTTCAAATATTCCTAAATTAAAAGTAGATGCAAAACAAGGTGTTGCAGTATCAATAGCACAATTCTTAACATTTATGTCAGGAGGATTTGGTTTATATATGCTTCAATATGTAATATTTGAAAAAGTACCATTTTTAAAATATTTATCACCAGGACTATTAGTTAATAGATTAGCAACATATAAATTTGATATAGAATCATTATTAA
>CALIMU010000007.1 GCA_938045355.1 uncultured Clostridium sp.
AATTTGTAATGGAAACATTAGTACAAAAAGAAATATTTAGGATTTCAATAATTATAGCAATAATTATAGGATATATGTTAGTATCATTATCAACATCAGAAAAAAATGAATTTTTATATAAGGGAAGTAATGACATGTATAAAAATATAGAAAATACTGGTGTTAAAGATATAATATATTATTATAAGAATTTTTATGAAGTAAATAGTGATATTACTAGATATATTAATGGATATAATATATATTTTTCAGAAATAGATAAATTAGAAGAAAAAAATAATAGTAGTATAGAAGAGATAAAGAAAAAAGATAGAATAAATGTATTTTTATATAATACACATTTAGATAAGATAGATGAAATTTTACAAAAATTAGATGGAAAATATAAGATAATTAAAGAAAATAAAACTTTTTATGGTAAAATGTATTTACTTTCTAAATAATTTATGAAATTAAATTTGAAAAAAATGATAAAACATGCTAAAATGAATATGAATTATTGTATTTAATAAAAGGAGCAGGCAATGGAAATATTAATTATCTTAGGAGTGATAATTGCGATTATATTAGTAGCAAGTATAAAAATAGTAAACCAAGCAGAAGTATATGTAATAGAAAGACTTGGTAAATTTAGTAGAGTGGCAAGACCAGGACTTACAATTATAATACCAGTAATTGATAAAGTAAGAGCTGTAGTATCATTAAAAAAACAAATAATGGATATAAAACCACAAGAGGTTATAACAGTAGACAATGTATCTATAGCTATAGATACAGTTGTTTTTTATCAAATAGTAGATCCTGTAATGGCAATATATGAAATAGAATCATTATCTTTAGGAATAGAAAATTTAGCAGTTTCAGCAATGAGAGATGTTATAGGTAAGATGGAACTTGATGAAACATTTAGTTCAAGAGATAAAATAAATGCTAAATTAAGAAAAGCATTAGATGAAGCAACTATTCCATGGGGATGTAATGTAGAAAAAGTAGAAATAAAAGAAATAAAAATTCCAAGAGATATACAAGAATCAATGGAAAAACAAATGAATGCAGAAAGAAATAAAAGAGCTGCACTTCTTCAAGCAGAAGGAGAAAGACAATCTGCAATAACACTTGCAGAAGGTAGAAAACAAGCTAAGATTTTAGAAGCAGAAGCAGATAAAGAAGCACAAATAAGAAGAGCTTTAGGGGAAGCAGAAGCCATAAAACAAATATCTGAAGCAGAAGCTAAAAAGATTGAAATGGTATATAATGCAATAAAATCAGCAAGTCCAGATGATAAATTAGTACAATTAAAAGCATTAGAAACATTAAATGAAGTAGCAAAAGGTGATGCAAATAAGATATTTATACCATTTGAAGCAACATCAGCACTTCGGAACTTTAGGTGCACTTACAGATGTATTAAAAGATAGAAGAAAAGAAAAAGAAAAGAATAAAGAAAATACTACAAATCACAATAATAAGAAAAATTAAAAAATGTATAGTATAAGTAAAAAGGGGTATAGATGCTAAAAGAAAAAGAAGAAAAAAATACAAAAGATGAAGTTGTGTTAAAAAAGAAAAAGACTGCTAAACAAGCAATGGAAGAATTAAATAAAAGAGAAGAAAGTATGAAAGAAACAGATGCTTCAGAAGATACTGTAAAAAATATAATAAATAAAGTAAAACAAAAAGGTGGAACAATTACATATGGAGAATTAGCAGCAGAACTTCGGAGATGTTAATCCAGATGAAATTGAAGACATATTAAATAAATTTGAAGATGTAGGAATTGATTTAATTAAACAAGATGATGATATATCTGAAGAATTTATGGACTTAGATAACATAGAAGAAATTGAAATAGATGATGCAAAATATGCAAGTATTATTGATGAAATAAGTGTAAATGATCCAGTAAAATTATATCTAAGGGAAATTGGTAAAATACCATTACTTACTGCAGAAGAAGAAATGATATATGCTACAAGAGCATTAGAAGGAGACGAAGAAGCAACAAAACGTTTAGTAGAAGCAAACTTAAGACTTGTTGTATCAATTGCAAAAAAATATGTAGGAAGAGGCATGTTATTCTTAGACTTAATTCAAGAAGGAAATATGGGACTTATAAAAGCTGTAGAAAAGTTTGATGTAACAAAAGGATATAAGTTTAGTACATATGCAACATGGTGGATTAGACAAGCAATAACAAGATCAATAGCAGATCAAGCAAGAACAATAAGAATACCAGTACATATGGTAGAAACAATTAACAAGCTTGTAAGAACACAAAGACATTTATTGCAACAATTAGGAAGAGAAGCAACAACTGAAGAACTTGCAGAAGAACTTCGGATTTACAGTAGAAAAAGTAATAGAAATACAAAGAATATCAGTAGATCCAGTATCATTAGAAACTCCAGTAGGAGACGAAGAAGATACACATTTAGGAGATTTTTTACCAGATGAAGAAACTCCAGCACCACATGAATCAGCATCATATCTATTATTAAAAGAACAATTAGAAGAAGTTATGAAAAATCTTACAGAAAGAGAAGCAATGGTATTAAAACTTAGATTTGGACTTGATAATGGAAAAGGAAGAACATTAGAAGAAGTAGGAAAAGTATTTAATGTAACAAGAGAAAGAATAAGACAAATCGAAGCAAAAGCATTAAAAAAACTAGGAGTACCAAAGTTAAAAGAAAAATTACAAGAATATATGAATTAATATTAAAAGGTAAGGAATATAAAAATGGCAAATTATAATGAAAGTTCTGACAATAGGTTATTTGATAAGAACATAAGAGAATTATTTGGTAAAATATTTTTAAAAAATGAAGAGGGAATAGTTAACAATCTAAATGAAGAAGATGAGGAGATCATGAAAAGAGGTCTTAAAAATTTAGAAAGATTAGAAAAAGAATTTTATGGAGAAGATAGATATAAGAAGAAAATAATTTTGCCACATAAAAAAGAAGTTGATTATTATACAGAAAATCTTTTGAAAAAAAAAGAAAAGGAAAGAGAATCTAAGGAAAATACCAATACAATGAATATAACAATAGAAGATATAGATATGGAAAAGTAAAGAAAGATTAGGGATATTATTCCTAATCTTTTTGTTATTAATAAAAAAATGATAATTTAATAAAAAATAATTGACAAATACAAAAGTTGAGAGTATAATGCTAGCACTTTAATAAAGTAACCTTTATTAAAGTACTGGAGTAAAAGAAAGGAGAAAATAATTAATAAGAT
>CALIMU010000008.1 GCA_938045355.1 uncultured Clostridium sp.
GAACGGGGCGCCGATGGCGTTCATGTGGTCGATTAAATATATTCATATATTTATTAATTTTCTGAATCATTTTCCTTTTTAAATATATCTTCTCTTCCTATAATTACAAATATTACAGTTATTATAAGATATCCGAAGAGCTTTTTTCATACCACCATCTATTAATATTATTGCTAAAAGACCGGCAAAGTGTAGTTATTATATATAATAAGTTTACTGTTTGTTTTGCAGTAAGTCCTGTTCCGAAGAAGTCTATTATGTATATGTCCTGCATCTGCCATAAACACACCTTTAAATGATTTGTTTTTTATAATTCTTCTTATTATAGCAAACAATGTGTCAAATATTGGTATTGCAAGTATAACTATTGGTGCTATTAATACAACTAATGTATATGTTTTAGCAACACCTACAATTGCAATTACGGCTATCATAAATCCCATAAACTGTGCTCCAACATCACCTACAAATGTTTTTGCTGGAAACTTATTAAATGGTAAAAATCCAGCTGTACCACCTGCAAGTGCAGTTATTAAAAATATAGAAATTATAGGTGATCCATTAAGTATAAATATTACTATAAGTGATAATGATGATATAAGAACTATACCTGATGAAAGTCCGATCAAGACCATCTATTAAATTTATAGCATTTGTAACTCCAATTATCCAAAAAAATGTTAATATATAACTAAAAGTAGTATTAAATACCACACTATTTTGTAAAAATGGTAATGTTATTTCTTCTATTCTTATTCCACCTATTATTACTATAATAGCAGCCATTGCTTGAAATGCAAGCTTAACATATGATTTTAAATTATATACATCATCTAAAAATCCCATTAATGCTATTAATGACATTGATAAACTTATTGTTAATAATATTTTTAAATTTCCTGTAAATAATTCATGATTTCCTTCTACTAATACTTTAGTTGCAATTACATATATAAGTGCTACTAAAAAACCTATTATTATAGCTATTCCGTCCAAGTCTTGGCATTGCTATTTTATGTTTTTTTCTTGCTTCATTTGGTAAATCTATTGCTCCTACTTTTTTTGCTATTTTCATACTTATAGGAACACATATATATGAAACTATAAATGCTATCATAAATGTAATTATTACATCACTCCACATATTCTTCCCCTATTTCTAATTTTAAATATTTTTCAAATAATTTATAAGCATATCATTAAATTTTTCATTATTTGAAATATAATTTTTTTTAATTTTTCCTTCATTATTTTTTATTATTTCTATAACACTATTTTTTAATTGTTCATATGTATCAACTTTTTTTAATAATCCTTTTTTTTCCATTTCATATGCTATCTCTTCTTGATGATTATTAACATGTTCTCCATATTCTTCTTTTCTTGGCAAAACAATAATTGCTTTATTTTTATTAATACATTCCATTATTGTTCCTACACCTGCATGTGTTATAACAATATTTGACATAGTTATATATTCTTCCATCACATTTGGTTTTATCATATTAAAAACTGTTATATCATTTTTATTTTTATCTTTTTCTTTATCTTTTACTTCTAACTTTACTTGTTTTTCATTTATTTTATCTATCTTACTTTTCTCATCTTCTGAAAGCTTTGTTTGTCCTATTTGAAAAACAATCTGTACATGATTAAGCTCTCCGTAGTTCTTCTTTTAATCTTAATACATAATCTATAATTCTATTAAAAGGCTTATCTTGAGTACCTAAACTTACAAATATCATTAAAATATTCCTCCATAATACTCAGCTTTTGGATATAATTTTTTCATTGAATCCCATTGTACTATAAACTTATCTGCTATCGGATATAATATCCTCCCTGCAAGTGTTTTTGTTGTTATATTTGCAAATGTTTCTATATATACAATCTTACATCCGAATAATTTTCCAATATAACAGATAGGAACAGCTGTATGTGTTCCTGTTGTTACAATTGCTTTTGGGCGTATTTTTATAAGAAAATATATACTTTTTATAATCATAGCTGTAAATATAAATAAATATTTAAATATATTTTTTTTAGTACCATATGGTAAATAATATACTTTTTCAAAGAAATCTTCACTTTCCTTGTTCTTTCCCTTTTCTAGATCTTTTAAAAAACTAGTAGCATCTGTCTTTTCAGTTATAATATAACTTTTAAACTGTTTCATTGACTTTTTTAATGCTAATAATTCTTTTAAATGACCTCCCATACTTGATATATATATTATCTTTTTTTCTTCTTTTTCTTTCATAAATTTTTACTAATTAATAGCCCCTCCGAAATCTATCATTTAATTTCTTATTAAATTCTTCAAATGCTGGTATTTCAGTTTCTTGTGTATTTTGTTGTCTTATTCTTTCTTTTCTTTGAAATTCATTTGAATCTGCTATTGTTTTAAATATCAATACTGCAATTATGATCAAACTTATTGCAGATATTATTATAATTGTAGTTGCTACCTTTTTAATACCATATTTTTCAAATATTCCATCAATTATATCCATTTTTTCTCCTTTGTAGCTAAAGATAAAGTAAATAATATCTTATTGTTAATTTATATTATTTATTATTTTGATCTATCTTTTCTTGATTTTCCATTTCATTTAATATTTTATCATTTTCTTTTCTTAAAATTTCACTCTTATATGGTTCTTTTTCTGGTCTTGAAACATATTTATCTATTATACTTCTAAATTCTTTTTCATTAATTTTTTCTTTACTTAAAAGTGTTTGTGCAAGTTCATGTAAAACATCAATATTATCATTTAATATTTCTTTTGCTTTCATAAATGCTTTTTCTACTTTTTCTCTAACTTCTTTACCAATTTCTGCTGTTATATCATTACCATATATCTTAATTTCTTCTAAATTATCTACTGATAATGATATTGGCCCTATTTTTTCACTCATACCATAAAATATAATCATATTTCTTGCAATCTTTGTTGCTCTTTCTATATCATTACTTGCGCCTGTTGTTACATCACCTATAATTATATCTTCTGCTGCTCTACCACCCATTAATGCTATCATACTTTCTTCTAATTCTAGCTTTGAAATATATGATTTATCTTCTTTTTGTTTATACATTGTATAACCGTCCGGGCACTTCCTCTTGGTACTATTGTTACTTCTTTTACATCATCTTGTGTTGGAAGTAAGAAACTTACAATTGCATGTCCTGCTTCATGATATGCTGTTATATTTTTTTCATGGTCTGATATTATTCTATTTTGTTTTTCTAAACCAATTGTTACTTTTCTTATAGCTTCTTCAATATCTTGCATTCTAATCATATCTTGTCTGTTTTTTGTTGCAATTATTGCCGCTTCATTTAATATATTTGCAAGTTCTGCTCCTGTAAATCCTGCAGTTTCTTGTGCAATATCTTTAAATCTAACATCATCTGCCATTTTCTTATTTCTAGCATGTAAAATTAATATTTCTTCTCTTCCTCTTACATCTGGTGCTGGTATTGTTATTTGTCTATCAAATCTACCTGGTCTTAGAAGTGCTTTATCTAAAATTTCTGGTCTATTTGTTGCAGCTAATACTATAACCTTATTATCTGTATTGAAACCATCCATTTCAACAAGTAATTGGTTTAATGTTTGATTATTTTCACTTTCATTACCATTTCCAGTTCTTCTTGCACCTATTGCATCAATTTCATCTATAAATATAATTGAAGGTGAAACTTTTCTTGCTCTTTCAAATAGTTTTCTTACTCTATGTGCTCCGTAATCCTGCAAACATTTCTATAAATTCTGAACCACTCATAGATATAAACGGTACATCTGCTTCTCCTGCAATTGCTTTTGCAATAAGTGTTTTACCAGTTCCTGGATTTCCATATAATAATATACCTTTTGGAATTTTTGCTCCCATTTTTTCATATTTATTTGGATTTTTTAAGAAATCTACAATTTCCATCAATTGTTCTCTTTCTTCATCAAGTCCTGCAATATCATCAAACTTAACATTTATAGGTTTTACTTCATCATCATAAACTTGTCCGACTTTTACCTGTACCATACATCTTAAGTGTTAAATATATTAATATCATAAACATTATTGTAGGTAAAAGTGATACTATTCTTGACATTACAACTGTAAACATTGGTATTTCTTTTATAACAAATTCTACATTTTTACCTTCTGCAATCTTATTTTGCATAAATTCTGAAAATGAATTTAATGTTGGTATATTAAGTTTTCTTGTTCTTTCTTTTGCATCTGCAACCTTTTTTTCATATTCTGAAAGATTAGTTTCTTTTAATTTTTTTAATCCTTCTTTTCTTTGTTCTCTGTTTTTTAGTATTTCTTCTCTTATTTTACTTATTTTTTCTTCTTTACTTAAATTTTTAAATTCTCCGATTTTTTTCAATCTTTTCTTTTATTTCTTTTTCAACCTTTTTTTGTTCATCAGATTTTAATATAACTGATGCCCTATCTGATCCTGATGTTATATCAACAATAGATATATTATCATTATTCAAATCTGTTATATAATCTGTATAACTATAGCTTTTTTCTTCTTTAAATATTTTAGAAAACATTTTATCTATAATTGCTGTTTGTCCTGTTATAACTAGATATGCAAATATTATTAAAAGACCTGATATTATAAAAACAATTATTGATATTATTATATCTTTAAAGACATTTTTTCCTTTTTTATTTTTATCTTTTTGTTCATTTTCATCATTTTTATTTTTTTGTCTATTTTGACTCATCTTTATTTCCCTCTTCAACTTTTTTA
>CALIMU010000009.1 GCA_938045355.1 uncultured Clostridium sp.
TTTAATATTACATTATTTAATTTTTAATTAACGAGTTAGGTAAAGTAATAGAGAACAAATTATAAATAATGTTGCAACAACTTCTGTTGCTCTTGCTAAAGGTCCTCCATCTTTATTTATTCCAAATATAGTATTTGAAGCTCCTAGCCCCATACTTGCAGTCATTCCATGACTTCTATCAGGTTGTATTAAAACTAAAATTATTAGTATAAAAGGAAATGATATAACTAAAGTTATTTCGATTGAGATTCAAGTTTCAAGTGTATTATATGATAAAACCAATAAAAATGAATAATATATATAATATTAAACCTTAAAATTCTTAATATTTAATATTGAGTATTTAAATATATATTCACATTACAAAAGTGAACCTAATTATTAAACTCTATTGTCTAATAATTAAATTCACTTAATTATATTTTTATATCATATATATAATAAATTTATATCATAAATTTTCATATATTTTATATATATTTTTTACCAAGAGCCTACTCCTCCGTCCACCGGAATCCTCCTCCTGATACACCACCACCTGAAGATGTTGCACTACTTGCTACAGATGATGCTACATCTGTCATAGCCATTTCTATTTTTTCAGTTATTCCGAGTAGTTATTGCTCCAAATGCTATTGCTGAAGGTATATCTCCTGTATACCATTCTGGTTTTTCAATTTCTATATTACTAAATTTCTTTATCCATAATTTAGATATTCCGTAAAATATATGTATATGGTAATATATCAAAAAATACTGTTGGTTTTTCCATAACCATTTCTTTTAATTCTTCTTCTCTTGCCGCTTTTACATATCTCTTAAATCCATTTACTTGTGCTTCATACATCATTCCTTTTTGTGTTTTCTTTTCCATCCAAAAACTAATTAAAACTTGTAATGATAATAATACCGCTGAAACAATATAATATATTGAAGATCCTGTTCCAGATATGAATTTTGCTTCTAATCCAGCATATACCGACATAAATATTATAACTATTAATTGTATTATAACAGCTATCATTGTTGTAGTTCTTGTTGCTTTCATTAAACATAATATAGACATAGCCATAGAAATTATTACAGAAATTATAGCAAATAATTTAAATAATCCTCCATTAGCTCCTACAAATGTAATTCCTCCTAAAATTAATATTATTAAAGGAATTATTGTACTACCTATTATCTTCCAAACATAGTTTAATCCCGATTGATCATATACTTCTTTATCAAATTCACTATCTTGCATTATTTCTGTACTTTGAGTAACAGCAGCAACTATTTTTTCTCCTACTTTTTTAATAGTTTTTTCTGTCACTATATCTCCTTTTGAAAATAATGCATCAAATATACATTTTTTATAACTATCACCAGCATAGTCTTTAACCTTTTTTATATCAAATTTATTTTTTTTCTTAAATAATCCTTTTGTTTCTCTATCAGCCCCATCACTTATTTCTATATATCCTTCATTTGCAAATTCGATTATAAGTGCTGGAACTATTTTTCTATAATCAGATGCTCCTTTATATTTAAGATAATATACTTTTGACACATCAAGTTCTTTTGGTATTTTAAATGTTATAATATCTGAAAGTTTTTTATCTCTTCCATATTTATATAATATTATAAGTGTATATATAAATGTTATACCTGCTGCTATTGCTCCTACTTTTGCAAAAATATCTGTATACTTATTTCTTAAAATAAAATAATCTTTACCTAATTTTATTCTTAAAGTTACTGCTCTAAATGGTAATATTGGTTTATCTATTTTACCTGCTAATACAGTATCTGACATTACATCTGTAGTAACTCCTCTTTTTTCATCTACTACATTTTCTCCATCAAGCTTATATTCCATTTTTCCTGTATACATATATATACCTTCTTTAGCATATTTTTTAGGAAACTCTATCTTATATTCTACACTATTAACATCTGTATTTATTTTATCCCCTACTATATTAAAATAAAATTCATCTAATCCATCTTTTGTATCATATTTTTCTATTGAATATGTATATTTGATTACATATTTTCTATCACCTACTATTGTTTTATCTTTATCACCTATTTTTAATATCTTATACCCATCTTGGCTTGTAGATGTGAATTTTTCATTTACAGTTACATTACTAACTCTTGCTTCTATTCTTTTTACTGTCCCATCAGAAATTATCCTATTTTTCTCTGGAATAACTCTATATATACCATGTTTGTTATAATTAAAATATACATCCATTTCTTCTGTTATATATATATCATTTGTTTCTGTAACTTTAGCATCTATCTTTAATTTTTTAATAGTATATCCTTCATCTACACTTGAAATATTTATTTTCTTTTTTCTAGATCTAGCAAATGAAGTATTATAATTTCCTATTAATGTTAAGCAAATAGCTAAAATAGCAAATATTATTAATACTCTTTTTAATATATTATTTTATATA
>CALIMU010000010.1 GCA_938045355.1 uncultured Clostridium sp.
TTCTTAAAATATTTCTTACACTTATTATAATATATAAAAGATAATAATAATTATAAGTTATATGATAGTTATAATTATATGTATTTATATATACTAATATATACACCATTTTGGAGTATTCTATATTCTAAAATGGTGTTTTTTAATATGTGTTTAGTGTTTAAAGTGAAGTAAGTTCTAAAAGGGAGGTATATATATGGCAATAATTAAAGTAGAAAAGTTAACATTTGCATATCCAGGAAGTGATAATATATTTAACAATATATCATTTAGTATTGATACAAACTGGAAGATAGGATTAATTGGTAAAAATGGTATCCGGAAAAAGTACATTGTTTAAATTATTATTAGGTGAAGAAAAATATCAAGGTAAGATAATAAGTAGTGATAAGTTTATAAAATTTCCACCTGTTATAACAGAAGAAAACTATAATAAGATGGGTATAGAATTATATTATAAACATGTTATGCTTGCAGAAGATTGGAAATTATTTAAAGAATTAAATGTGTTGGGACTTGATACAGAATTATTATATAGGCCTTTTAAAACATTATCACATGGTCAGAGGATAAAAATATTGTTTGCTATATTTTTTCTAAAAGAAGAGGGAATATTATTAATAGATGAACCAACAAATCATTTAGATAGAGAAGGAAGAGAGATACTTGCTAAATATTTGAATAAGAAAAAAGGATATATATTAATATCACATGATAGAAGATTTTTAGATAATACAGTAGATCATATAATATCAATAAACAATACAGATATAGAAGTACAAAGTGGTAATTTTAGTTCATGGTATGAAAATTATAAGAGGAAAGAAAAAGATGAACAAGTTGAAAATGAGAAATTAAAAAGAGAGATAAAAAAACTTAAAGTTGCACAAGAAAATACAAAAAGATGGTCTGATAGTGCAGAAAGTAGTAAATATGGTAAAGAAAATAGTCATAGCGATAAAGGATATATTGGACACTTAGCAGCAAAAATGATGAAGACTTCTAAAAATATAGAAAGAAGAAAAGAAAAGGCTATAGAAGAAAAAGAAAAACTTCTTAAAAATGTAGATAAGAAAATACCATTAATATTAAATACAATAGAACATCATAAAAATATACTAATAAGGCTTGAAGATTTAGGATATACATATGATGATAAAAACTATGTATTTAAAAATATTAATCTAGAACTAGAAAAAGGTGATAGGTTAGTAATAAGAGGTAAAAATGGAAGTCGGAAAATCTACATTAATAAATATAATATTAGGAAATTTAACAAATTATGTAGGTAATATAGTAAAACCTAAAGACTTAAAAATATCATATGTAGGACAAGATATATCAAACTTAAAAGGTAGTTTAAAAGAATATATATTAAAAGAAGATATAGATGAACATATATTTAAATCTACACTTGCAAGATTAAATTTTCCAAGTAACCTATATAATATAGATATAGAGAAATACAGTGATGGTCAAAAGAAAAAGATTATGATTGCATCAAGTTTATCTAAAAAAGCACATATATTTATATGGGATGAACCACTTAACTATATTGATGTTATGTCTAGAATACAGATAGAAGAATTAATATTAAGCACAAAGCCTACACTTATATTTATAGAACATGATGAGGAGTTTACAAAAAATATACGAACAAAGGAGCTAAAATTGACAAATACAATAAATGTGATATTATAATATGTAAAATAAATAATATAGTTAAAAAGATTTTTAGACTAAAGGAAGTGATTGCAATGAAAAAGAAAGTGTCATTACAGGAAATGAAAGGTAGAGTGAAAGAATTTAAGAAAATAATATATTACTTAAAAAAATGTAATATACGGATATACTATAATCCGGAAGTGATTAATAAGATTATTTTTATGGAAAGAAAGGATTTTCAAAACTTATTGAGAAATTTGGAATTATTTGAAATGACTTTGATTAAGGATAAAAGATTAGGAAAATTCCAGCAGAGTTTATGGAGAATAGATGTTGAGAATCATAAAATGATAATTACTTCTCAAAATAGAGAAATAAATCAACAAGTAACTTTAAAAACTGATTTAAAAAGTAATAATAAACTTATTATCACTAAGAAAATATTCTAAGAATAAAGTAAATTGAAAGAGAATATAAAAGTATTCTCTTTCTTATATTCTAAATGAAAGTGAAAAATAATATTGGTCTAATAATTGTTGGACTAAGAGGAGATGACAGAGATGGGAAATAAAAGAATAATAATGTCTGAATTTACACATAGAGTAACTGAATTTAAAAATAAAATAAATTACTTAAAATGTAAA
>CALIMU010000011.1 GCA_938045355.1 uncultured Clostridium sp.
ACATTTTTAACATTTTTTTAACATTAATAACATTTAAAAGTAATATTAAAAATATTTTCTGAAATATAAGAAAGGATTGTAATTCAATTTACAATCCCTTTTTAATTACATTTTATTTTTTTTACATTTATATTTTATCTTTTTATCCTTATCTCTTATTATTTAATTAATGATCTTTTTGAAGTCTCATAAACAACTTATCTAAAAATACATATTTAACTACTTCTATAATTATAAATGTTATAACTTCAAGTGATATATATATATTTATTGCATCTGATAATTTATATTTACTTGCAATATAGCCATATAATCCGAATCTTTGCAAAAACAAATAATGTCCATAAGAATGAATTTAATGACCTTTTTGTAAGTTCTGTTTCTGATTTCCAATTAAAATTAGGTCTTATTAAATCTAACATTCCTGCAAGTTCTATATTATTAATTATAATAAATATTGCTGTAATTAGTCCCACAACCGGATAATATGTAAACATATTTTCTTTTAAAGCAATAACAAGTATCAAATAATATATTGCAAATATTATAAATGATAATACCTTTGGTGGTCTTAATTTCATCATATATTGTTTTTTAAATGTTATAGGAAGTGTTTTTAAAAATGATATATTATCTTTATCTTTAGATATAACAATTGCTCCTAAATAATTAAATAATACTGCCGCTGTACCAACACCTATTATGATTATTCCTATTATTTCATTTGAAATCATATTTTTCACTTCTTTTGGGATACCATTTTTTATAAAATCTTGTATTCCATCAATTCCTACAAGTTTTTTAGTATTTAAATATCTTAAAACTTCTCCTATATCATTCATTGATGTTGCAGGTGCTGCCCCTTCTTTAGTTAAAAATCCTAAAGTCTTATCTGGTCCATCATTTTTAACTTTTTCTATAATATTTATATTCTTTTCTTCACCTGTTTTTATTACTACATATTTATAATTAGTATTTTCTTTTTCAAACTTTTCAAATTGTCTATTCATTCCAGAATAAAATCCTATTATTAAAACTATTGGAACAATTACTATTGGAAGTATTGTTTGAAAAATAATTATAGGTGAACGCTTATAAAACCCTATTTCATAACTTAAATATGTCTTATCTCTTCCTTTTTTGCTATTTGCTATATTTTTTATACCTTTCTCTAATGATTTTTCTTTACTTAAATTTACTCCAAACATTTTTGTAGGCATATTAAGTGAGATTTTTTCAGTAATTAAATATAATAAATAATCAACTATTCCCATAACCCCTGTTATAATAACTGTACATATTAATGTTATACATATTGATTTTAATATTTCACTTCCAAGTAATAAATCTGTAAATCTCCCAAATATGTTAAAATTTTCACTAGTAATTTTATTAATAAATTTCATCACAGGTTCATTATATATATCAAAAAGTAAATATATACCAAACCCCATAAAAAATGTTATAAATGTTATTAATTTTTCAATTACTTTTCTAGTTGTAAATTTTCCTATAAGCATATATATTAGTTTTACTATTATAACTGTTGGTATTGTCACAACTGTTCCTATAATAATTGTCATATATATTAATGATAACATAAGTCCTAAATATTTAAATCCTGTTAAAATATTAAATATTGTTCCACCTGTTATAAAAATAAATAAAGGAAATTTAAGACTTGTTATTATAGTATTTGAAATATCTACTATATATCTTTCTTTTTTAGTTATTGGAAATGATCTCATAAATACTGTTTTATTAACATTTATAATTCTTAAAAATTCTACAAAAAACACTGACATTATAACTAAAAATGCTACAAAAATTGGTGATATTTTAGCAACTGATTCAATTATATTTGCTTCTCCAATACTGTTAATTAAATTTGACAATGCCATATATTCTACAAATATAAAATATAGAAATATTATCCCATATAATAATATATTCCCTATTTTTTTCTTCTTTAAAGGATTTTTAGCCTTATATGCATTTGTAACTGCCCCTAAATTATTTTTGATCATTAATGCAATTCTTTTAAAATTCATTTTATGCCTCCTTACTATTATCAATCACTTTAAAGAATAATTCTTCTAATGTTTTAACTTCTGGATACATAGCTTGAAGTTCTTCTAATTTACCAGTATATTTTATACTACCTTCTGAGATTATTATAATCTTTGTACAAAGTTTTTCTGCTACTTCTAAAACATGTGTTGAGAAAAATACTGTATTTCCATTTTTTGCATGTTCTCTCATTTTTTCTTTTAATATATGTGATGCTTTAGGATCAAGTCCTGTCATTGGTTCATCTAAAATCCATACAGATGGATTATGAAGAAGTACCCCTATTATCATTACTTTTTGTCTTGTACCATGTGATAAATCTGATATACTATCATTTAAATATTTTTCAATTTCAAATTCTTTTACAAGTTTTTCTACTCTTTCTTTTCCTAATTTTTTATCAACATTATACATTTCTATCATAAAATCAAAATATTTTGAAACATCAAAACTTGCAAATAAGTCTGGCGAATCTGGAACAAGTCCCATATTTTCTTTTGCATTTACTGGTTCTTTTTCTATATCAAAATTATTTATTGTAATATTACCACTTGTTATATCTGTAATCCCTGTTATCATATTAATTGTAGTAGTTTTTCCGTGCTCCATTTGGCCCTATAAATCCCACAATTTCTCCGGTCTTCTATATCAAATGATATATTTTTTATAATTTCTTTTTTTCCATATTTTTTATTAACATTATTAACTTTAACCATTTTTTCCTCCTATAACTATTTTAATAATTCAAATTAATATTTAACTTGTATATTAAAATTTTATTATTTTCTATAAGCTTTTACAACATTTATTATATCTTTAATTATATTTGTTATATTACTCATATTTTGATATATAAAATTTTTTATTTTTTATTCCAAATTCTAATCCATTAATTATAATTTTCTTATTTCCAACATTTTTTAATATAAGTGTTGTAATATCTTCTATATTTGTATTTGAAAAATCTTTAAAATTTCCTGTTATATCTTCAATAAGTGTTATTATAAGTCTTTTTAACATACCTTTTTTATTTTTAAAATCATTTTCATATATTTCTATTAATTTTTCCATATTTATACTAATATGTTTCAGATTATTTTCATTATCAAAATTACATTTTTTTAATATTATCTCTTTAATATAATCATCTAAAAATACTTCTTCTTCCCTTATAGTTTTAGAAAGTGTTATAAAACTTTTTTGTAAATTATAGCCCATTTCATTTTCTATATATGGAAATACTACATTTCTAATCTTATTCCTTGTATAATCATTTTCACTATTTGTACTATCTTCTACATATGGAATATTATTCTTTTCTAAATATTCTAAAACTTCTTTTTTGTATATATCTATCATAGGTCTTAATATTATATAATCACTAAGTTCTTCTATTCTTGTATGATTTTCAATACCTATTAGTCCGTTTTTTTCCGTGAACCTCTAAGCATATTCATAAATATTGTTTCTGCATTATCATTTGCATTATGTGCTGTTATAATACCACCTGAAAATCTTTTTTCTAAAATAGTTTTTCCTTCTATTTTTTCTTTTAATATATTATTCATCAATATATATCTTCTTTTTCTTGCATATGTTTCAACACTTTCTTTTACTTTTTTTGCATCTTCTTCAATATTTTCACTATATATATATGTAGGGATATTTAAAGTTTTTCCGGAGATTTCTCACAAAGTCTTCATCTCTTTTTGCCTCTTTCCCCCTTATATTATGGTTTAAATGCATTATAACAAGTTCTAACTCTCCGTTTTTCTATATCTTTTTTTAATAACTCATTTAGTATTGTTATTAAAAATACAGAATCTGCTCCACCTGACACTCCGAACTACAAATACCTTTTTATTATTCCCCATAAAAAAGTATTCTTTAAATTCTAATATATTTTTTCTAACCTTTGATATTATCGTATTAAATTTTTCCTTATCTGCTCTTGATAGAATATTTTCCATATTATTATTCATAATATTCATCCTCTCTATCTCCGTAGATTATCAAATTTAGTAAAGCTTCCCATCCAAATAAGTTCAACAGTTCCGAAGTGATCCACCTCTATGTTTTGCAAGTATTAATTCTGCAACATTTGGCTTTTCCGTATCTGGATTATAATATTCATCACGATATATAAAAAGTACCATATCAGCATCTTGTTCTATTGCCCCTGATTCTCTTAAGTCTGAAAGCATTGGTCTTTTTCCTTTTTCTCCTTTTTCTACAGAACGAGATAATTGTGATAACGCTATTATTGGAACTTCTAATTCCATTGCAAGTTTTTTCAAACTTCTACTTATTTCTGATATTTCTTGTTCTCTTGTACCATTTTTTCTAGATACTGGTTCTATAAGTTGAAGATAGTCTATAACTATAAGTCCGAAGAGGATTTGTAGTTTTAGTTTTTTCTTTTACCCTTCTTGCTTTTGATCTTATCTCCATAATATTTATACCTGGAGTATCATCAATATACATTTCTGCATCTGAAAGTACTTCAGATGCTCTTGCTATCTTTTCCCATTCATTATCTTGTATATTACCTGTTGATAATTTTTGATTATCTATCAATGCTTCTGATGCAAGTACACGTTTTGCTATTTCACTTTTTGACATTTCCATATTAAATATAAGGACAGATTTCTTTTCTTTTACAGATACATTTGTTGCAATATTAAGTGCTAATGCAGATTTACCCATACCGAGGTCTTGCTGCTAATATTATTAAACTTGATTTTTTAAGTCCTGTTGTTTTTCTATCAAAATCCACAAGTCCTGTTGCAAGTCCTGTTATTCCACTTTTCCTATTATATAATTCATTTAATTCATTTAATGTATCTACTAATACTTTGTCTATCTTTTCATATGTTCTTTTTTCAGATTCCATTGCAAGTTGATATATCTTTTTTTCAACTTGGTCTATTATTGAATTTGTTGATTCACTACCTGAAAATCCTAAATTTAAAAGCAAATTTCCTGCTTCTATCACTGTTCTTAACTTATATTTTTCAAGTATTATATCTATATATTCTTTACCATTTGTAAGTATTGTTACATTTTCTAATAATGATGTTAAATATTCAAGACCTCCTATTTTTATAAGGTCTCCTTCTGATTGTAATAAGTTTTTAACTGTTATTATATCAATTGGTTCAGATGCTGCATTTAATTTTTGCATTGCCTTAAAAATCGTCCTATGTTCTGGTCCATAAAAATATTCTGGTTTCAGCATTTCCATAGATTCACCAACAAGTTCTTGATCTACGAGTAATTTACCTATAAGAGCTTTTTCTGCTTGTATATCACATGGTGGCATTTTTACCATATTATCAAATGTTTTTTTTGCATTTTCCATCTTAATTTTCTATTCTCCTACTATATCTACTTTTAAGTCTGCTATAACTCCTTGTTCTAATTTAATTGTTATAATATATTCTCCTACTATTTTAATAGGATTTTCTACTATTATTTTCTTTCTATCTATGTCTACATTATATTTTTTCTTTAACTCTTTTGATATTTCACTATTTGTTATTGTTCCAAATAATCTATCATCTTTTCCTTTTTTAGCCTTGATTACTAATGTTTCTTTTTCAATGATTTTCTTTATTTCTTTTGCATGTTCTAAAGATAATTCTTTTATATGACTTTCTTTACTTTTCTTTCCTTCAAGTTTATTTAAATTAACATTATCTGCAACTATTGCTTTCTTATTTGGTATAAGAAAGTTTCTTGCATATCCACTACTTACTTCTATTATCTCATCTTTTTTACCTAATTTTTTTACATCTTCTAATAATATTACCTTCATATCTCCTCCTAATTTAGTTAAACTATACTTTTAATCACAATTATTATATCAAATATATTGTATATTATAAAGATAAGACAATATAATAAAAAAGAGATAGAAACCAATTCAGGCTCTATCTCTTTATAAGAATGATTCAATTATTATATTTTATTATATTTTAATTCCTAGAATCTCTAACGCACAAAGAAATACCTATTGTCATCTTCATCATACTTGAACAATCTTTTTTCTCTTTGTATTTTTTTTATGAACTCAGATATTTCTTTCTCATTTTCGAAATCATTAACAAAATTTCTATGTCTAAGTGTTACATTCATTTTTTCCTTCAATTGTCCTATTGTGAAACTACCTCTTTGTCCTTTTATAACACCTTTAATTACTACTACCATTCTTTTCTTTTTCTCTATATCCACCTTCGAATCACTCCTTATTTTAAAAATTTTTCAAATAATTAACCATTCTTTTACAAAATATATTATACTATCATTTTAGCTTTATGTCAACTTATAAAATATAATTAATTTACTATAATAAATTTTTTAAGACCAACATATTGCTTTATCCCATATAATTTATCTACTTCTATATATCTATATTTTTTATTCAATTTAAGATTTATGGAAATATCCTTTTTATCTATGATAATCTTCTCAAGATACAACCTTATTATATTCTTATACTTAAAATATGATATCTTAAAAAACTTAAAACTATTTCTGTTTTCTTCACTTTTAAGTAAATAACATAAATCATTATTAGCAATAGTATTACTATCTAAAAAAATTACTGGAAGTAATTTTTTAGTCCTTTTTTCATAGTAAACGAGAAAATTATCATCAACTTTTTCTTTTAATTTAAGATCATTTTTTATAATCTCAAATTTTTTAATATATATATAACCGTTATTCTTAATTATATATACCTTCATTAATTTTTTCTCAGTAATTCCGAAATATGCTACTATTTCTTTGTTCCGTTTTAAAATATTATTAAACATTTATATCACTCCCTATTTTATATTTTTATATTAAAATTTTATTA
>CALIMU010000012.1 GCA_938045355.1 uncultured Clostridium sp.
TGAAAATGAAATAAAGTGATATTAAAGAGCTTAATTTTGTGATAATATAAGCTCTTTTTGGTTGTTTGAAAAGAAAGAATTATGTAACTTGAAATAATTATGAAATAATTATAAAATAAGCATAAGAATATAAAGATAATATTTGTAATATAAGAAAAAGAGCAAAAAGATTATGTATACAAATATAAAAGAAAGAAGGTAATATGGAGTTCTTAGAATGGTTTAAGGATAGCACAAAATTTAAAAGATGGATGTTTTTAATAATGATAGGTCTTACTATCATGTGTTACTCAGCAGCTAAGATCATAAGTCTTAATGTAATAGAACCAATGACAGTTATAGTTGCAGTTTTAGAGTTTATAGCAGGACTTGGAATTGTAATATGGGGTATACTTGGGATACAAAAAAGGACTTTGGAAATATTTATAGAAGCAAATCGGAGTTAGTAGTCAAAAATTAAAGGAAAAGAACATTAAATTAAATTCTCTTATTTTTGATAAGACAATATATGAAAATGGTCCCAAGATTGTAGTTATAGGTGCAGGGAGCCGGAGTTGATACTTTAGTTAAAGGACTTAAGACATATACAAGTAATATTACAGTTGTAGCAACACTTTCAGATTCAAAAAAAGTAGATGTAGATTTAGAAAGTAGTAAAAGGAAACTTCAATTATTACCATATAGTAATATAAAATCAAGTATTGCATCACTCTCAAATGATGAAGAAATAATGACAAAAGTAATGGAACATACATTTACATCAGAAGTTTTAGAAGGAATGAATTTTGGAGATATTTATTTACTTGCAATGCAAGAAATATTTGGTAATATTTCAACATCTATAAAAAAATCAACAGAAGTATTAAATATTTCTGGTGAAGTAGTGCCAGTATCATTAGATACAATTAGTATATGTGCAGAACTTACAGATGGTACAATTGTTAAAACTAAAGAAGAAATTCCAAAGGTTGTTAGAGAAAAAAGAGAACCAATACAAAGAGTATATATAGAACCAAGTAATGCTCGTCCAACACCACGTGTATTAGAAGCAATTGAAGAAGCAGATGTTATTGTTATAGCTCCAGGAAACTTATATACAGAAATAATACCAAATATGATTGTTAAAAATATTGCACATAAGATTAAAATGTCTGATGCAAAAAAAATATATGTAGCAAATATAATGACAGATGCAGGTCAAACAGATGAATATAATTTATCAGACCATATTAAAGCAATGACAGAACATTTAGGAGAAAATATATTTGATTACTGTTTAGCAGATAATCGGAAATATAGTTCCAGAATATATAAGAATGTATCACAAACAAGGTACAGACCTTGTAAATGTAGATAAAGAACTTGTAAGAAAACAAGGTACAAAAGTTATACAAAGAGACTTTTCTAAGATTGTTGATGGTAAAATAAGACATGATTCTGATGCAATAGCACTTGCAATTATGCAAATTGTTTTATCAGATATTCGTTATTCTTTAAAAGATAAAAAAGTTATGACACTTGCACTTGAAGCAGTTTTAAGAAAACATAAAAAGATACAAAATATTAAAGATAGAAAACTTAGAAAAGCTGAAAAAAATACAAGGAAGAAGAATGATAAACTTGTTAAAAAACTTAGAAAACAAGGAAAGACAGAAAAAGAAATACAAGATATTATTTTTAGAGAAATATCAACAAAAGAAGAACTTATAAACAATATAGAACAAAAAGAAAGACAAAAGGTTAAAGGTGAATCTGCTACAAGTAGATTTATAGAAAAATATAATGATAGAATAAATGCTATTAAAGAAGCAGATAAAAAAGAAAGTCCAGAAGAAAAGAAATTATTTGAAAATTTCTTTAAAAAGACTAGAAAGATAGATAATACTAAAAAAGTTAAAAAAGTAGATGAAAAACAAGAAAAGAAAAATAATGATACAAAGAAAGAAAATATAACAGAAGAAGAAACTAAATTTAACACAATAAGTATACATGCACTTTTAGATAGGAAGACAAAGGGAAACACAGAAACTGTTAAAACAGTAACAAATAATGTTACAGAAGATGTAAAGAAAGAAAATTCAATAAAAGAAAAAGCTAGTGATATATATACAGAAAAGAATAAAGAAATTGATGTAGAAAAAGAAGTAGAAAGATTAGAAAATAAGATAATAGAAGATACAGAAAATAAGGTGTCTAGACATATAAGTTTAAATAATATAATAGAAAAAGATATGAATATTAATTTAAATGATTATTTCAAAAAAGATGATGAATTTCAAGATGAAGAAAAAGAAAAGAAACGTAGTTTAAATAAGCTTAGAGAAGAATTTAGAGAAAGCTTAAAAGAAGAAAAGATTGAAAATGCTCCTAGCTTAGATGACTTATTAAAAAATGTTTCAAAAAATACAGTTAGAAATAAGATGTATGATGATGGAACAAAAATAGAAGAACATAATTTTGACATAAATATTAATCCAGATAATATTAGAAAAGATGTAGAAGAAATATCTAGTGAAAAAGAAAATAAAAAAGATATTGAAAAAACAATAATGGATAATAAAGTAAGTCAAAGAACAATGGAGTTTAATATAAGTGAACTTGAAAATAAGATGGTTGAGAGTGTAAATGAAATATATAAAGATACAGATGATAGTAAGATAGGATTTAAAGAAAAATTTGAAATTGAAGAAATAGAAGCACCAGTTCAAAAACCAAAAAGAAAGACTAGAAGACAAAGAGAAAGAGAAGAAGCTAAAGAATTAATGCAAGAATTATCAAAACTAGATTTCTTAAGAGAAAATAGAAGAAAAAAAGAAGATAAATAATAAATTTAATAAAATATAAAAGAATACAAAGGAAAAAGATATGAAGATATATAAGTTGAATTTAAGTTTAAGAGAATGTTTAGATAAAGAATGGATTGTAACAAATGGTATAGGAGGCTTTGCCTCTTCTACTATTTGTTTTGCAAATACAAGAAGATATCACAGTTTGTTAACAGCACCAACAAAAAGAAATGGAATAAGGAGAGTATTTTTATCTAAAATAGATGAATCAATAATAGTAGAGAATTCAGAATATCCAATATATACAAATATGTCAAAAGACTATATATCAAAAGGATATGAAAAATTAGAAATATTTGAAAAAGATATATTCCCTAAAGCAATATTTAAAATAGAGCCTAAAGATAAGATAGAAAATGAAGAAGATATATATATAGAAAAAGAAGTTTTTATGGAAACAGGTAAAAATACAGTATGTATGATATATACTGTAACAACATCATTAAGGGGAGCTGTGTTAAGACTTACTCCATTTGTAAATAATAGAAATTTTCATGGATTAAACAATGATGGGAAAAATGAGTTTGAAAAATTTAAACAAGTAGAGGTATCTAAAAATACTTTGTTAAATAGGTTTGGAAAAAAGATAAAATATACATATATTGGAAATGATACAAATATTAATGAAATGTATCTTTTTGTATCTGATGCTAAATATAGTACTTTTGAAAACAATCAATTCAAAGACATTGAATATATAAGAGAAAAAGAAAGAGGATTTGATTATATAGAGAATATATATATACCTGGAATGTTTGAAGTAGAGATACCAGCAAATGTAACAAAAAAAATATATGTATATGCAAGTTTAGAATCAGAAGATAAACATGTTAAAAATATTTATGATAGAGAAATACAAAGAATTAATAATTTAGAAAAAGAAAATAATTTTAAATATAAGTTTGAAAAAGAAGAATATTTAAAAGGCAGAGAACATGTTTTAAAACTTGAAAATTTTAAGAGAAATATGACAATTTCATCAGATCAGTTTGTGATATCAGAAGGAAATTTAAAAAATATTATTGCAGGATATCCATGGTTTTTAGATTGGATGAGAGATACTATGATATCTTTTGAAGGATTATTATTGAAAACTAGGAGATATGATGATGCAAAAAAAGTAATAGAAAATATTGTAGATAAAACACTTATATCTAAAGAATATATAAGAAAAATAGGTATAGATAAAGATATAACATTTATACCGAATACTTTTGATGAATATACATTAAAACCATTATTTAATTCTGTAGATAGTAGCTTATTGTTTTTTGAAGTAATATATAATTATATGAAATATATGGTGAAAGAAAATATTAAAAATCCATATAGTTATTTAAATAATGATGATAAAAATATAATATCTAAATATTTCAAATTAAAAAATGTAGATAAACTTGAAAAAAGATATTTTAAGGAAATAATATATACTTTCTTAAAAAACATATATATAAGTTATAGTAATGGAATAGATATTGAAAATAGTCAAATATATTTAGATGAAGATTTTTTAATATCAGCAGGAAATATTAATGTACAATTAACATGGATGGATGCAAAAGTAGACGGAGTTCCTGTAACACCTAGAAATGGTAAATCAGTAGAAATAAATGCTATGTGGTATAATGCAGTAAAAATATTAGAAGAATTTTCAATAGAAAATAATGAAATGGAATTTTCTAAAGAATTAAATATAATAGGAAGTAATATTAAGACAAATTTTGAAAAGGTATTTAAAAAAGAAAAAGATGGTCTTAAAGATACAGAAAGTTCAGATAAGATAAGACCAAATCAATTATTTTCAATATCACTTACATATCCAGTAATAGAAAAAGAAGAAATTGTAAAAGATATATTGGAAATAGTAGAAAAAAAACTTCTTAATAGATATGGAATAAAAACACTTGCAAAATATGAAGATGGATATATTGAAAAATATTTTGGAGATGAAAAACAAAGAGATCGGAAGTTATCATCAAGGAATATCATGGCCATGGCTTTTAGGATTATATTATAATGGACTTAACTTTGCAGAAAAATTAAATATAATAGGTATAAAGGAAAAAAAATCAGATTTTATACAAAAAACATATGAAACATATGAAAAAATGATTCAAAAGAAACCTTGTGTAGGGGGAATAGCTGAAATAAATAATTCAATATTCCCATATGATGCAAATGGTGCAATTCAACAAGCATGGAGTAATTCAGAGATTATAAGGATAATATTTGAATAATATAATACAATATAATATATAATAGAAAATATAGAAATGGAGAATAAGTTTTGAAAATTTTAGGAATTGATCCAGGATATGGAATAGTACGGAGTATCAGTAGTAGAATATATAGGAAATAAGTTTAAACTCATATATGCAGATGCAATAAAAACAAAACCACATTCAGAATTTAATGAAAGACTTGTTAAAATAGATAAAGATATTAATGATATAATAGAAAAATATGAACCAGAAGTACTATCAATAGAAGACTTATTTTTTAATACAAATACAAAAACAGCAATAAAAGTTGCACAAGCAAGAGGTGTATTAATACTTGCAGCTAAAAAAAGAGGAATGGAAGTATATGAATATACTCCACTTCAAATAAAGCAAGGTGTTGCAGGATATGGTAAAGCAACAAAAACACAGGTTAAGAATATGCTTAAAGTTATATTAAATGTAGAAAAATTACCATCACTTGATGATATAACAGATAGTATTGCAATGGCTGTATGTCATGCACATGCAAATAAGTCAAAAAAATTGTTAGAAAAATATATGTAAAATATATAATAAAAGAGATGAAATAAAACAAAAGATATAAATAGATTAAGTAGGAGAAAATAGTGGTAGGAAATATATATTTAATATATGGAGATGATGAATATATTAAAAATATGAAAATAAAAGAGATTCAAAAAAAGTATAATGTAGAAGATAGTATAAATAAGATTGATTTAAATGGAGAAGAATGGGAAGAAATATATGATGAACTTACACTCCCATCATTTTTAAGCACAAATAAGATAATAACAATATATCAAGCAGAGACAAATATATTTAATGATAAAAATGAAAAAGATGATTTAAATTTACCATCACCATATACTTTTTTTGAAAAGATATTAACAAATGAGAGTTATAAGAATGAAATATTAGAAGATCTTGCTATAATAATGGTTTTTGATAATAAAAAGATTTCAAAAAAAAATAAATTATATAAATATATAACTAAAAAAAATGATATTGTTAAAATATGTGAATGTAGTAAGTTACCAAGAATAGAAAATGAAAAATACTTATTAGATATTGCAAAAGAGAAAAAGTTAAATATTGGAATGAATGAAATAAAATTTTTGGTAGAATTAGTAGAAAAAAATACATATATGCAAGTAAATGAACTTATGAAACTTTGTTTTTTAAATAAGGCAATACTTCGGAGAAAAAATAACAAAAGGTGATATTGAAGAAGTATGTATAAAAAATGAAGAAGTTGTTGTATATATGATAACAGATTATATTTTGGAAAAAAAATATAATGAAGCACAAAGACTTGCAAACATATTTATAGATAAAAAATCAGAACTTATGCTTCTTCGGATATTTGTATAAATTTTTTAAGAAT
>CALIMU010000013.1 GCA_938045355.1 uncultured Clostridium sp.
TCTATTCTTAGTTTTTTTAAATAAAATATATGGCATTCTACTAAAAGATAATAATTCAATATTAGTATTTATCCCTTTTTTCAAGTTTAATATCTTATTTTCATAATAATATAACTTATTTTCTGGTGCAATTATAACAGTCTTTTTATCAAAATTATATTTTACAATTCTATCAAAAAATAACTTATTTCTATTAGTACTTTCTCCCCCTATATATATATTAACTTTACCATTATCCATATTTATATCTCTTTCTTATCTAATCATTTATTATCTTGAAACTACTGGAGAATATTTTGTTCTTGAAAGTTCTGGATATGCAAATGCTATTCCAGGAGTTACAACACCATTTGGTATATGATTACCATTAAATTCTTGTGATCCTACTAAGAAGAACTTTCTCTTTCTTTCACTTGTAAGTGTTCCTCCGCCTCTTATAATTGGATCATCAAATGTTGCATCAAGCCCATACCATTTTCCATCAATATATACATAATTCCAAGCATGTGCTTCACTTCTACCATCTGCTATACCTTCACCTACAACAGTTATTGTTGGTATTCCGAAGTCCATCTGCTATATACTTAAATGATTTTGCATACCCTTCACATACTGCTCTATTATATATAAGTGCAGATAAAAGTGTATGTTTAAGTTCTCCTTGTGATGTTTCATCATATGTTATATTATCAACTAAATAATCATGTATTATTTTTACTTTTTCATATACTGTTTGAGTTGAATTAGTTTTTGCCATAATATTTTTTCTGACATTTTCAACCATACTTCTTGCATTATCAACATCTTCTCTTGTCTTTAATTGGTCTAAATAAAATTTTGTTCCTTGTGTATTTGATATACTAACATAATATATTGATCCAAAACCTGGATATGCTTTTGTAACAATTGATAATGAAATATGTCTAACATCAACAAAAAATAATTCTGGATAATCTAACATTAGTGCATTAACTGCCGCTTGAAATGCCTGATTTAAAGCTTCTTTACCACCATCTAATTGTAATAATTTGTCAAAAAATGTTCCATAATCAAAAACATGTTCTCCATCTAGAAAATACATACTTTCACTTCTAAGTTTGTTATATATTGCTTTTCCATAATCATTTAATTGTGAATAATACATATTATTTACAACTAAGTTTTCACTTGTAGTATTATTATTTACAGGTATTTTCATGTTTTCTTCTTTTTGTTTCCCTATATTCATATTTCCTGCTGCAGGTGTTTGAACTCCTGAAGTATTTGTATTTATAGATACAGGTTCACTTTTGTTTTCAACTATCTTACCATTATCTTGATTTACTGCAAGTCTTCTTGCATTGTTAGCTAAATTTTTATCAATAGGATTTTGTTCCTCTTTTAATGTTTTTTCTTCCCATCCAAACATCCTAAGTGCATAATTTTTTATATCATTTATTTTATCTTCCATTTTACCTGCAGATAATGCTAATACTAAAGACATACCTATAACCATTAATATTATAAATGTCCCTACAATTTGAAATATTATTTTAAATACTTCAAATACAGATCCTTTTTTTCTATAACCATTATTATAATTCATCTTATCCTCTTTCTCTTCTCCAATAAAATAAATATTGTTGCATAATTCCTCTATTTTTTATATTTTTAACAATATCTATTATCATATCATTTGTAATATTCTTTTCTTCTTCACCTTTAAAAAATACTTCACACATTACTCTTTTTACCCATACATCTATTGGGAATGAATCTAATCTATTATATGCAAACAACATTATACAGTTTGCCACTTTAGGTCCTATACCATCAAGTTGTATAAGTTTTTCATATAATTCTTCATCATTAAGATTTTCTGTATCTTTTAAAAAACCATCTTTAATCTTTTTTACAGTTTCTACAAGTCTTTTTGCTCTAAAACCTGTACCTACATTTTTGAAATCTTCTTCTGTAAGACATATAAGTTTATTAATTTTAGGAAAAGTATACATATTTTCTTTAAATTCTCTTAAATCTATTCCAAACATTTCATCATCTATTTCGATCTTTTCTCCATATCTCTTTGAAAGTAATTCTACACTCTTTTTTATTCTAGGAATATTATTATTTGCTGAGATTATAAAAGATATTGTTGTTTCTATTATATCTTGTTTTAAAATACGTATTCCTTCACCATATTCAATAGCTTGTTTAATCTCTAGAGCTCCAATCGTGTTTTTAGTATTTTCTATTATATTATCTTTTATCTTAGAATAATCTCTTTCTAAATCTAAATAATGTGATAATATTTTTCTTTCATTTTCTTCATTTATTTTTTCATTTTCTTTTAAATATATACAAACATCTAAATTTATACTCTGATCTTCTTTTCCTTTTTTTAAACATGTATTTTCTGTCTCTTTTATAACATATATTCTTTCATTATATATCCCTATATATGAAACATTTCTTTTTCCATTATTTTCAAGTGCTTTCCATCTAAAACATTGTCCATTTTCAAAAATATCTTCAAGTCTTGTATCATATATATTTTCTAATCTTAATATAATCTTATTTGTCATTTTAATCTCTTTCATTATTTTCAATAATTATCTCCAATTTATTAATATTCTTATTTACACCCTTATTTATTTCAAAAATAGCTCTTGTTTTTGAAGTATTATCAATAGTATAGCCTATTTCACTTATTTCAAAATTTCCATTTTCATCTAAATAGTTCCCCGCATTCCAAGGATTCCCATTTTCCCAATAAGCCCATTTCGTACTATCTAGCTGATTTCCATTAAATTCATCATTCCAAACCATTTTCCAGCTTTTTCCTGTTACTTTGGAAATAAATCTGTTCAACTTACTTCTTC
>CALIMU010000014.1 GCA_938045355.1 uncultured Clostridium sp.
CTGGTGTTCCTCCTAATCTCTACGCATTTCACCGCTACACTAGGAATTCCACTTTCCCCTTCAACACTCAAGAAAAATAGTTTCAGTTGCAGTTCCTCAGTTGAGCCGAGGGATTTCACATACTGACTTATTTTCCCGCCTACGCACCCTTTACACCCAATAAATCCGGATAACGCTCGCCCCATATGTATTACCGCGGCTGCTGGCACATATTTAGCCAGGGCTTCCTCCTGTGATGGTCATTTTCTTCTCACACGACAATAGCTTACAATCCTAAGACCTTCTTCCTATACGCGGTGTCACTGCATCAGAGTTTCCTCCATTGTGCAATATTCCCGACTGCTGCCTCCCGTAGGAGTCTGGGCCGTGTCTCAGTCCCAATGTGGCCGTTCAACCTCTCAATCCGGCTACTGATCGTCGCCTTGGTGAGCTGTTATCTCACCAACTAGCTAATCAGACGCAAGCCCATCTATAAGCGATAAATCTTTTCTGAATGTATCATGCGATACCTCCAGCTTATGCGGTATTATCAGTAATTTCTCACTGTTATTCCCCTCTTATAGGCAGGTTGCTTACGTGTTACTCACCCGTCCGCCACGGTGTCCAACAAGTAGATAAATCTTCCTGTCTTCTCCCGTTCGACTTGCATGTCTTATGTACACCGCCAGCGTTTATCCTGAGCCAGGATCAAACTCTCAATTTTTGTTTAATCTTCTTTTCTCATTCAAACCTTCCGGCTTGTCTTTGCTTTTCCTATTTATTTTGGACAGTTCTCTGTCCGCTTGGTTTTTCTCTAAAGGATATTGTTTATTTTTCAATGTACTGTATTCATTAAAATACAGTCGCTCTCGACTGTATATATATAATATATTACTTTCTGTTATATGTCAACACTTTTATAAAAACTTTTTAAAGTTTTTTAATCTTTTTTATTAACATATATTTTGAGTATAAATTTGAGAGGAATTTAGTATTCCTCTCATCTCTTTTTATTATTTATTTTACTTTATTAATTATTATTTTTCTTCAAGTGTTTCATATACACTTACTTTTTTTCTTGTTCTTCCATAACGTTCAAACTTAACTTGTCCATCTATTAATGCAAATAAAGTGTCATCTTTTCCAATTCCAACATTATTTCCTGGATGGTATTTAGTTCCTCTTTGTCTTATTATAATATTTCCTGCTTTAACATATTGTTTGTCATTTTTCTTAAGACCTAATCTTTTTGATATGCTATCGCGTCCATTTTTAACGCTACCTTGACCTTTTTTATGTGCCACTTAGTTCACCTCTTTCTTTATAAATTTTTATGTATTATTTTGCTGCTGAAATGTTTGTTATTTCAACTTTAGTATAATTTTGTCTATGTCCAATAGTTTTTCTGTAATCTTTTTTAGGTTTATATTTAAATATTTTTATTTTTTCACCTTTTACATGTTCAACTATTTTTCCTTCTACTTTTATACCATCTACATATGGTGTTCCTATTTTTGTTTCTTTATCAGATACAAGTAACACTTTGTCAAATGTAACTTTTTTTCCTTTTTCTGCGTCTAACTTTTCAAAGTATACTATACTACCTTTTTCTACTTTATATTGTTTTCCACATGCTTCTATAATTGCGTACATCGCAAATTCCTCCATTTCGTAATACTCGCTAACCGTTAATTAAAGGTACTTTATTTAAAAAGATTTATAACCTTGATTAAGCAGTTTACATGCTACATTATATAGCAAAAAAGTGTATATGTCAATAAAATTGATTATACACTCTTCACCTATTCTTCTAATTATATATTTTATCTACAATTATTTTATTATTGAAGAAACTATACCTGAACCAACTGTTCTACCACCTTCACGGATAGCGAATCTTGATCCTTCTTCAACAGCTATAGGAGTTATAAGTTCGATTGTCATCTTAACATTATCCCCTGGCATAACCATTTCTGTTCCTTCTGGTAATTCAATTACACCTGTAACGTCAGTTGTTCTAAAGAAGAATTGTGGTCTATATCCTTTAAAGAATGGAGTATGTCTTCCACCTTCGTCTTTTGTTAGAACATAAACTTCAGCTGTAAATTTAGTATGTGGATTAATTGTTCCTGGTTTAGCAATAACTTGTCCTCTTTCGATATCTGTCTTGTTTATACCTCTTAATAATAATCCTGCATTATCTCCAGCTTCTGCTGAATCTAATAATTTTCTAAACATTTCTATACCTGTAACAACTGTTTTCTTTCTTTCTGTTGTTAATCCAACGATTTCAACTTCGTCATTTAATTTAATTTCTCCTCTTTCTACTCTACCTGTAGCAACTGTTCCTCTACCTGTGATTGAGAATATATCTTCTATAGGCATTAAGAATGGTTTATCAGTAGTTCTTTCTGGAGTTGGTATATATGTATCTATTGCTTCGATTAATTCTTTCATAGGTGCATATACTGGATCATTAGGATCTGTTGATGTAGATTCTAATATCTTTAATGATGAACCTTTAACGATCGGAATATCATTTCCTGGGAAATCATATTCATTTAATAAGTCTCTTACTTCCATTTCTACTAATTCTAATAATTCAGGATCATCAACCATATCTGTTTTGTTTAAGTAAACAACTATGTATTTAACCCCAACTTGTCTTGCAAGTAATATGTGTTCTCTTGTTTGAGGCATTGGTCCATCAGCTGCTGAAACAACTAATATTGCCCCATCCATTTGTGCTGCACCTGTGATCATGTTTTTAACATAGTCAGCGTGTCCTGGACAGTCAACGTGTGCATAGTGTCTAGTTGCTGATTCATATTCAACGTGAGCTGTATTAATTGTAATACCTCTTTCTCTTTCTTCTGGTGCTCCGTCTATTTGGTCATAAGCTTCAAATTTAGCTTGTCCTAATAAACTTAAATATTTTGTTATCGCTGCAGTTGTAGTAGTTTTACCATGGTCAACGTGCCCGATTGTTCCTATATTAACATGTGGTTTTGTTCTTTCAAATTTTTCTTTTGCCATGTTATTTCTTCCTCCTATTTATATTTTATAAACTTATTTTATATTATTTTATGTATATTTGCAAGTGCCTTTTTTACCTTTTATAAAAGTTATAATAGGCACTGCATATTACATTATTCTATTAAATACTATTTTTGTTTTGATGCTACTATAGTATCTAAGATATTTCTTGGAACTTCTTCATAATGTGATGGTTCCATTGAATATGTTCCTCTACCTTGTGTCTTAGAACGAAGTGTTGTTGCATATCCAAACATTTCTGATAGTGGAATAAATCCTTTTATTATTTGTATTCCTGGTTGTGCTTCTACACCTTCCATTCTACCACGTCTTGAGTTCATATCTCCTATAACATCTCCAACATATTCTTCTGGTACTGTTATTTCAACTCTCATTATAGGTTCTAGTATTACTGGATTTGCTTTTTTAGCTCCATCTTTAAATGCCATTGATCCTGCTATTTTGAAAGCCATTTCTGATGAGTCAACATCATGGAATGATCCATCAAATAGTGTTGCTTTAAAGTCTATTACTGGATATCCAGCAAGTACCCCTGACAATGCTGCTTCTTTTATACCTTCTTCTACTGGTTTGATGTATTCTTTTGGTATTACACCACCAACGATTTTGTTTTCAAACTTGAATCCTTCACCTGGTTCTAATGGTTGTAATTTTAACCATACGTGACCATATTGTCCTCTACCACCTGATTGTCTTACAAATTTACCTTCAATTTCAACTTCTTTTCTTATTGTTTCTTTGTATGCAACTTGTGGTTTACCTACTGTACAGTCTACATTAAATTCATCTTTTAATCTACTTACAATTATTTCTAAGTGTAATTCACCCATACCTGCAATAACAACTTGTCCTGTTTCTGCATTTGTATAGATTTTGAATGTTGGATCTTCTTCTGATAGTTTTGATAAAGCTATACCCATTTTTTCTTGTGCGTCTTTATCTTTTGGTTCTATCGCAACATCAATAACTGGTTCTGGGAATTCCATAGTTTCTAGTATTATTGGATTTTCAATATCTGATAATGTATCACCTGTTGTTACATCTTTAAATCCTATTGCTGCTGCTATATCTCCTGCTAATACTTCTTTTAATTCTGTTCTCTTATTAGCATGCATTTGAAGTATTCTTCCAACTCTTTCTTTTTTATTCTTTGTTGCATTTAATACATATGAACCTGATTCTAATGTACCTGAATATACTCTAAAGAAGCATAATCTTCCTACATATGGATCTGTTGCAATTTTAAATGCAAGTGCTGAAAATGGTGCATCATCTGATGTTTCTCTTTCCATTTCATTTCCGTCTTCATCAACACCTTTGATATGATCAATATCTAATGGTGATGGTAAATATTCTACTATATTATCTAATAATAATTGTAGTCCTTTGTTTTTATATGCTGATCCACAACATACAAGTGTTGCATTATTACTTAATGTAGCTTTTCTTAAACCTTTTCTTATTTCAGTTTCAGTTAATTCTTCTCCATCTAAGTATTTCATCATTATATCATCATCTTGTTCTGCTGCTGTTTCAACCATTTTTGCTCTATATTCATTAGCTTTTTCTACTAATTCTGCTGGTATTTCTTTTTCTTCTATTATTTTACCTTCTTCATCTTTATAGTATAATGCTTTCATTGTTATTAAATCTATTATACCTACAAATGTTTCAGATGCTCCTATTGGAAGTTGTATTGCAACAGGGTTACAGTGTAATCTTTTATCTAATTGTGCTAAACAATTATAAAAATCTGCTCCCATCATATCCATCTTATTTACAAATACCATTCTTGGAACTTTGTATTTATCTGCTTGTCTCCAAACAGTTTCTGATTGTGGTTGTACTGCATCTTTTGAAGATAATATACATACTGCACCATCTAATACTCTTAAAGATCTTTCAACTTCTACTGTAAAGTCAACGTGTCCTGGTGTATCTATAATATTTATTTTATGATTTTTCCATGAACATGTTGTTGCAGCAGATGTAATTGTAATACCTCTTTCTTGTTCATCTTTCATCCAATCCATTTGTGATGCACCATCATGTGTTTCACCTATTTTATGGATTTTTCCTGAATAGAAAAGTATTCTTTCTGTTACAGTTGTCTTACCTGCGTCAATATGAGCCATTATTCCTATATTTCTTAATCTATTTAATGGAACTTCTCTTTTTGCCATAAATCTTTCCCTTCTAAACTATTCTAAAGTTTATATTAATATCTGTAATGTGCAAATGCTTTATTTGCTTCTGCCATTTTGTGTACTTCTTCTTTTTTCTTGTGTGCTCCACCATTTTGGTTTAATGCATCCATTATTTCTCCTGCAAGTTTATCTGCCATAGTTTTTTCATGTCTTTTTCTTGCATATCCTACTAGCCATCTTAATCCTAGTGTTTGTCTTCTGTCTGCTCTTATTTCTAATGGAACTTGGTATGTTGCCCCACCTATTCTTCTTGCTTTTACTTCTAGAACAGGTTTAATATTTTCTAAAGCTTCTTCAAATAGTTCTAATGCTGGTCTTTCTAATTTCTCTTCAATTATAGAAAATGCAGTATATACTATTCTTTGTGCAACTGTTTTCTTTCCATCTAGCATTACAGTATTTACTAATTTAGTAACTAATTTACTATTATATTTAGGATCTGCTAATACTTCTCTTTTTGCTATATGTCCTTTTCTTGGCACTTTTCTTCCCTCCTTATTTTATTTTAATTTTTAATAAGCATTTTTAAGAATCTCTTAAAAAGGTACTCTAAAAAAATTATTCTTTTTCCAGTATGTGCATATAATTTACAAAATTATTGGCACCAACTGATTATATTATTTCTTTGGTTTTTTCGCACCATATTTTGATCTACCTTGTTGTCTGTTGTTAACTCCTGCTGTATCTAGAGTACCACGAACAATATGATATCTAACCCCTGGTAAGTCTTTTACTCTTCCACCTCTTATCATAACAACACTGTGTTCTTGTAAGTTGTGTCCTTCTCCTGGGATATATGCTGTTACTTCATAACCATTAGATAATCTTACCCTTGCAACTTTTCTTAAAGCTGAGTTAGGTTTCTTAGGTGTTACAGTCTTAACTACTGTACAAACTCCTCTTTTAAATGGAGAACGATTATTTGTATGTGTCTTTCTCTTTGAGTCATAACCTTTTGCTAATGCTGGTGTTTTAGACTTTGCTTTAGAAGTTTTTCTACCTTTTCTTACTAATTGATTAATAGTTGGCATTCTTTTTCCTCCTTCTTCATAAACTATTATACCTATAGCATAACATTATATATTCTATCATTAATTACTTTTTTTGTAAACATGAAGAAAATAATAATCTCATACATAAATATACAAATATATTATACCATAAAACTCTATTTAAAACACAAAAAAGATCTTAAAAACAAATTTTGTCTTTAAGATCTCTTTTTTTATAATATTATTCAGGCACTCCGATCTTCGAAAGATTAACTATTACTTTGAATATACTGTCTTTATTATACTCAATAATCTCCCCTGTCTCAAGAGTTACTTTCAGAATTGGTAAACTTCTACCATTTATGGCTTTCTGATTCAAATCATGAACTTTATAACTACACTTTTTATCATCAAGTGCTTTAACCATTTTTTTTATTTCATCAGAATCCTTAGTATTTTTTTCCACAAAAAAATCTATTCTTACCATTTTATATCCACATCCTTTTATATTTTTTCTTAAACACACTAATATATAATATATTGTGTGTCATTTTTTAGGTTGAACTTTTCAAGCTCAGTTCTTACTACTTGTTCTTCGATATCTGATGGTAAATCCATCAGATCTTTAGCCTCTTCCAAAGTGATATATATAGGTCCCATGGTAACACCTCCTTAATCTTTAAATTTAAAAATTAATTATTTTTAATTTCATATATATGTTAACATAATTTTATGTTTTTGTAAATATATTTTATTAAAATTAAGAAAAAAGCTTCAAAAACTATTAGTTCTTAAAGCCTTTTTTATTCTTATTTATTTAAATCTTGACATATTTGAAGCAATATACGTCCCTGCTTCACTGCCTACAATAAACTCTATTTTTTCTCCCCCCCTTATTTCTAAAGCTGGAAAACTGTGTACTTTATTTTTTCTTAAATACTCTATCTGCTGATCTGATTCTACATGAATAATCTGAATTTTTAGATTCTGGGACTTTATCAGATTTTTTACCAGAGCACATATACCACAATCATTTATTGTATACAATTTATAGTCAACATCCAATTTATAATTAGTACCATTAATGATATTATATCTCTCTAGTGCTGTAACTATTTGTGTTATAGTATTACAGCATTCGCATTTATTTACAAGTTCTGCTGCTCTTTCTAAACTAATCTTTTTCATTAAAATCACTCCCTTATTAAAATAATATTAGTAGAAAAATTCTTATTGTATTCCTCTAAAGCTGCTATAACTTCTTTTTCACTATACTGAAATTTAGGCATCCCTAAAAGTTTCCGTATTTCTGCCATATTCATATATTCCTCAGCCATTCTCTTCACCTTCTTTTTTATAGATAATTTTTATCTTTTTGCCTTTTGACTGCAAATTTATGTGTTTAACATACTTTTCTAAGTCTTCATCTAATTCAAGACCATATTGGTCTCGAATTTCTTCAGGTGTCAATTCCTGATAGATTGTTTCATGTTTATTTATCATTGTTCTTCCTCCTCAAAATTTATTTTAATTTTAAGTATCACTCTTTTTTGTACATAACTAGTATATAACACTTTTTCATTTTTGTAAAATCATTATTGTAGTTTTTTAAGATCGCTGTCTGTATTTGTTTCTTTAGTTTGATTACTATCTGACATTGTAAAATTAAACTTATTATTACTCATTAATCCATTTAATATTGTAATTATTTCACCTGTTGTTTTCCCAATATTACTTGTAACCTTATATTTTAATTCTTGTACTTCTTTGTCATTTTTTTCTTCTATTAGCTTATATGTTGTACTATTCTTGTATTTTTCTTTTTCTTTTTTTATTATATCTTCATTTTTACTTCTAACATAATATGTTATTTCTTCTACAATATCCTTATCTGTAAGTTTAACTTGATATTCTAATATTGTAGTTCTACTATCATTCCCAGTATTACTTTTTAATTCCTCTAATACTCCTTTTTTTAGACTTTCTTTTTCTTCATTACTCTTACTATTATCTTTTATTATCTGTTCTATTTTTTCTTCTGCTTCATATTCTTTATCTGATAATACCATATTTGCTACTAATACTTTTTCTATAACTTTAGAAATTTCTGCAACATTTTCTTGTTTTTTCTTTCCTTCATTGTATTTTTTTTCTAATATTTGAAAATAATTAATCATATATATTATTGATATAATTATTAATATTAGTATAACTACTAATGGTATACTATCTTTAAATCTAATTTTAGGAATTCTCATTATAAATACCTTTCTTTTCTTAAATTTTCATACTTAATTTTACTTTTTGTCTATCTAAATCTTTTTCTATAACCTTAACTTTTACAATATCTCCTACTTTAACTATATCTTTAGGATCTTTTACAAATTTTTCACTCATTTCAGATATATGTACAAGTCCGATCATCATGTATTCCTATATCTACAAAAGCACCAAATGCCGCTACATTTCTTACTGTTCCTTCTAGCTCCATTCCTACTTGTATATCTTCAAATTCTAAAATATCATTTCTAAGTATTGGTTTTTGTAATTCTTCTCTTATATCTATACCTGGTTTTACAAGTTCTTTTATTGTATCTTCTATTTCATATTTACCATATTCTTTAAATTGTTCTTCTTTTAAAAGTTTATCTTTATCTAATTTTAATACTTTTTCTATTGTTTCTTCTTTTTTCTTCTTATCTTTTAAACTTTCTTCATTTTCTCCAACATATGCAAGTATTTTTTTAGCTAGTTCATAACTTTCTGGGTGAATCCCTGTCATTTCTATACTATTTTTACCATCATAGATTCTTAAAAATCCTGCTGCTTGTGTAAATGCTTTTTCTCCTACTCCAGATACTTTTAGAAGTTCTTTTCTTTCTGAATATTTTCCGATTATCTTCTCTATATTTAACTATTGCTTTTGCTTGTTTTTTAGATATACCAGCAACATATGAGATAAGTGAAAATGTTGCTGTATTTAGGTCTACACCAACTTTATTTACTGAATCTTCTACAACATTATATAGTCTTTCTTCTAATTTAATTTGATTTACATCATGTTGATATTGTCCTACACCTATTGCTTTTGGTTCTATTTTTACAAGTTCTGATAATGGGTCTTGTAGTCTTCTTGCTATTGAAATCGCCCCTCTTATACTTACATTTACATCTGGGAATTCTTCTGCCCCAAGTTTTGATGCTGAATATACAGATGCTCCTGCTTCACTTACTATTATATATTTTACATCTTTTCCTTTTATAATCTCACTAACTACTTTCTCACTTTCTCTTGATGCTGTCCCATTACCTATTGCTATAACATTAATATTATTTTTTTTAATTAATTCTTCTATTTCTTTTTTACCTTTTTCAATATCATCATTTGGCATTGTTACACTTACAATTTTACCTTCTAGATATTTTCCGATTTTCATCTATACATGCAAGTTTACTACCATTCCTGAATCCTGGATCAAATCCAAGAATCCTTATATTCTTCATTGGTGATTGTAATAATAATTCTTTTAAATTATCTCCAAATACATTTATTGCATATTCATCAGATCTTTCTTTTACTTCTTGTCTTATTTCTCTTTCTACAGAAGGCTTTATAAGACGTTTAAAAGAATCTTTAACTATTTCTTCAATATATTCAAATGATATATTATTATTTTCTTTTATAACTTCTTCTATTATATTTTGAATTAATCTTTCTTCATCAAGTATTATTTTTACATCTAATTTTTTCTCTGTTTCTCCTCTTGTTATAGCAAGATATCTATGGCTTGGTATTTTTGAAATAGTATCTTTAAAATCATAGTACATCTTATATGTTTGTCTTTCATCATCTTCTTTCCCTTTTGTACTTACAATTTCTGCTTCTTTATTATATACATTTTTCACTATTTCTCTTATATCTGCACTATCTGATATATCTTCTGCAATTATATCTTTTGCTCCTGTTATAGCATCATCTATTGTTTCAACTTCTTCTGTTAAAAACTCTTCTGCTTTTTTTAATATATTTTCTAAACTATTTCCAGCTAAAATATATTTACTTAAATCTTCTAATCCTTTTCTTCTTGCTTCAGATCCTCTTGTTTTTTTCTTTCCTTTATATGGCCTATATATATCTTCTACTTTTGATAATGTTTCTGCTAATCTTATATCATTTAATAATTCTTCTGTAAGTTTTCCTTGTTCATCTATAAGTCTTGCAACTTCTTCTTTTCTTTGTAAAAGATTTGTATATTGTTTTAATACTTGTTCAAACTCTCTTAAGACTTCATCGCTCATACCACCTGTTTCTTCTTTTCTATATCTTGCGATAAATGGTATAGTATTTCCTTCTTCTATCATTTTAAGTACATTTCTTACATATCTTATATTTTGATTTAAAGTTTTAGCTATTTTTTCATCTAATACTTCTTCAATATATTTTTTTTGATTTTCTTCTGGTTCTTCTATTTTATCTATTGTTTCTTCAACTTCTTTTTTCTTAGTTCTAACTTTTGTTTTTGTTGTTTCTTCTGTCTCTTTAATTTCTTTTCCTTGTTTTTTATTTTTTTCTTTATCTTTTTTTAAGTCTTCTTCTGTTATTCCTTGTTCTAATAATTGTTTCTTTAGTTCTTCTATATTCATCTTTTCCTCTAAAATCTACTTTTATTTATCTGTATAATCTAAATCTCTGTATTTTCTTACAACCTCTGTTACACTTTCTCCTACATTATTTGCATGTATTATATCTGCAAGCATATCTGATATACTTACAACTTCTATTTTATCTATTTGTTTTTCCTTAGGTAATTTAATTGTATCTGTACATATTAATTTTTTTATATCACTATTTTGTATTCTTTCTATTGCAGGGCCTGAAAGTACTGGATGTGCTATTGCTGCATATATTTCTTTTGCACCTTTTTCTTTAAGCATTTTTATTCCAGATACAAGTGTTCCTGCTGTATCTATCATATCATCTACGATTATTGCTGTCTTACCTTCAACTGTTCCTATTAAATTCATTGCTTCTGCTTCATTTGGTCTTACTCTTCTTTTATCAATAATCGCTATTGGTGCATTAAATATTTCTGCAATATCTCTTGCACGTTTTACTCCTCCATGGTCTGGTGATACTATTACGATATCTTTAAGTATTTTCTTCTTTTTAAAATATCCTGCTAAAATTCCTATAACTGTTAAATCATCTGCTGGTATATCAAAAAATCCCATTGTTTGTGTTGAATGTATTTCTACTGTCATTACACTTGTTGCTCCTGCCGCTTCTAATAAGTTTGCTACAAGCCTTCCTGTTATAGGTTGGCGTGGTCTTGCCTTCCTATCTTGTCTTGCATATCCAAAATATGGGATTATTACATCAATCCTTTTTGCAAAAGCCCTTTTCACAGAATCTATTGCAATTAAAAGTTCCATTAAATTTTGTGATACTGGATTATCTGTTGATTGTATAATATATACTCTTTTATCTCTAACAGTTTCTAATAATTCTACTAGGATTTCTCCATCTGCAAAATGTCTTATTTCTATTTTTCCTTCTTTTATTCCTAATTTTTTACATATCTTTTCTGTTAATTCTTTTGATGAATTTAAAGAAAATACTACTACATTATCCATATTAATACCTATCCTTCCAAAAATTCTTTTACTTGTTTCTTTACTTCTATATTAAAATTATCTTTCCATTTTTTATACAATTCCAAAACTTCTTCTTTGTTTTCTAATACATTTCTTATTTTATCTCTAATCTCTCTTGGATCATCTTCTCTGTTTACACATACATAATCTCTTAATTTAGACCCTATAAAATAATCATTATTATTTCCTATTAAACATGGAACTCCTTGTTCAAAACTTTCCATTGGAAACATTGGAGAACATTCTGTAAATGTTACATATATATTTATATCATTTCTTTTGATTCTTCTCATAAGTTCTTCTGTTGGTATAAACTTATCTATACATGTATATTTAATATCTAATACTTTTAAATATTCTTTTATTTCTTTTGATATTGGTACTATATCTATTTTTGAATTTTTAAAAAAAGTTGTTGCTAAAATTTGCGTATATATATTTTTAAGTTCTCTACTATGTGCATTATATATACCTATACTTATCTCTTCATCATTTTCTTTTTTATTATTATTAGTACTATTAATATCACCTTTTTCTATACTCTTAACATTATTCATTATATAATATGCATTATATCCTAAATTTTTATAGAATTCTGTCATTGTTTTCTTTACAAATCCGAAGCGCTTCTACTTTTCCATCTTTATATAATTGTACAAGTTCTTTATTTAATTTCCATGTATAATCACTTATTGCTTCAAAGTTATTTGCATGCCATAATACTTTTATCTTTATAGTACTATCTTTCTTATATAAGTCTTTTATAAGTTCAATCCATCCGGTCAACTATTTGTGAAAATATTACTTGTTTTATATTTGAATCTATTATTGCTCTTACAATTCTATTTCTACTACTTTTTCTTTTTGTTTCTTCCAAAGGAACATTTGCTTCAAATAATCCTTTAGTAGAATTTGCAACTCCAAGCCATTCTGGATTATATAATACCATATAATTTTTCCCATTATGTTTTAATTCTTTAATGACTCTTACTGCTCTTTTTACTTGTTTCTTTTCCTTATTTACAAATGGATTTCTTTTTTCTACTAATAATTGATATTTTTTTGAACTTAAATATCTATATGTTCCACTTATAACCTTATATGTACTACTTTCACTGTCCAAAGAATTTTTAACAGTTTTCTTTATTTTTCCATTTTTCTTTAAATATGTTATATACTGCTTCTATTATGCTATCATCATCTACAGAAGAATATGTTTCTCCACCATCTTCTGTTTCTTCATCTAATCTTAATATTACTACATGTCCTTCATCTTCTACTTCTTCATCTTCTTCATATATTGGTGATAATACAATATATTCATTATCTTCATATTTTATTAAGTCTAAAAATTCAAACATTGTATCTTTCCCATCTTCATCTGTAAGCATGATAGATGCTGTTTCCATTTCTTCTAATTCTTCATTTAATTTTTCGTCATCCATTTTTATCTACTCCTTTGTATTATATTAATTTATTACATATATAATATATTATTAATGCTATAAAAATATACTATTATTACATATTTAATATATTTATTTATGTTTTTTTAAATTTTTTAGATATCCTTCTAATATTAAAACTGCGGCTATCTGATCTATTACTTTTCTCTTTTTTTTCTTTTTTATTCCTATTTCATTCATTATTTGGCTTGCTTCAATACTTGTATATCTTTCATCTTGTTCTACAATTTCTATATTAAACTTACATTTTATTTTATGTATAAGTTTTTTAGTTTGTTCTACTCTATCTCCACTTGTACCATTTTCATTATATGGCATACCTATTACTATCTTTTCTGGATTATATTCTGTTATTACTTCTTCTAATTCTTTTAATATTATTCTATCTTTTGCCCTTTGTATATCCATTTTTTCATCAATATTTTTAAGCTTTGTTTCAATTGTTTTTAGTCCATAACATGTTATTCCGAAGCTCATCTGTAATTGCAAGCCCTGTTCTTGTATTTCCATAATCTATAGAAAGTATTCTCATATTAGTCAAGCTCCAAATATTTTTTAATCATTTGTTCTAATAATTCATCTCTTTCTATTTTTGTTATTAAACTTCTTGCATCTTTATGACTAGTTATATATATAGGGTCTCCTGATAATATATATCCTACTAGTTGATTTACTGGATTATAACCATTTTCTATAAGTATTGTATATACTTCTTTTATTATTTGTTTAGTATTTTTTTCTTTTTCTTCTTTTTCCATTTCTGTATTATAGTTCATTGTTTTATCTGATATCATATATACCTCCTTATCATTAAAGAACAACTATTTCACTTTTTCCTCTATTTTCTTCTGAATCTAAATAACTTTCTAATTTTCTACATATATTTTCTAAACTTCCCTTATCATATTCTTTTAAGGCTATATTTAATCTAGGTATAATATATATTTCTTCTGAATCTTGATCATCTTGATTTTCTTCAGCTATATCTTCTATCTCTTCTATTTCAGCTATATCACTAGTATCATCTAACATATCTAAATCATCAAGTTCATCAATCATATCTTCATCTTCTTCACTAGCATTTTTTATCATATCAAGATATTCTTTTTTTAATACACCTTGTTCTGTCTGAACAAGCTTTATATTTTCTACTGCCTCTTTTATATTTTTAAGGATTGTCATATATTCTTTTTCTTTTTGTATATCTTCATTTGTTTCTTTATCTTCAAATATTATTATAAACTTAGGTCCCATATATCTTATAAAAATATTATCACCTTTTGTTATACTAAGTATTTTTTTAGTAACCTCTGTTATAAGTACATTACCTGCTTGTCTAGAAAATTGTTCATTTATTTCTTCTAAATTATCTATCCTAAACATTACAATTTGAGGTCTTATATGTTTTTCTAAAAGAATCTTACCTTCTGTTTGTAGATATTCCATAGATTTTAATTCTGAAAATTTATCATCTCTTACCATTGTTTCTAATGCTTCTTCATAGCTTAATACTTCTACTGTATTTCTTATTGATTGTTTTAAATTTTCTAAAATTTGAATATCAACATTTTCAAATGCTTTTCTCTTCTTAGATTCTATTAACCAATATCCTAAGTATTTTTCCCCTGATATTATTGGATAAAATATTACTGATTTTATCTCATTTTTTCTACTTTCTAAATATGGTAATTGTTCTTCTTCTTTTTCTGTTGTTATATATTTAAATTCCTTATTTTTAATAGATTCTTTAAATATTTCTAAATTTTGTATATTTAATATATCTTTAGCATTATTATCTATGCCTATATTTTCTATATTTGTAGCTCTTATTATATATTCCAAACCATTATAATATACAATTGTTGAATAATCTACATTCATTTTTTCTATCAAAATATTATTTAATTCATTCATCTTATCTTTAGAGCTTTTATTACTTGCAGATATATTCATAATATCTCTTAATACTAATATTCTAGAAAAACTTTCTTTTGCTTTTTTTACATGCTCTAAATTCCTATTTGTATGAACATTATATCCTAATAGAAATAATATTATTGTAATTTCTATTATTATAATAATCAATATGATTATAGGCATAAACTTTTCTCCTTTTTCTTAATTTCAAAATCTTAATTAAACTTTGCTATTTCTGGATATATATTTTCTGCTATAAGTTTTAATTCTGTTATAAATTTTTTTGGATATCCTGCTATTTCAAACTTACAATGTACAATATTTTCTAAATATTTTTGATATGCTTGTATATCAAATGGCACAGAATATACCTTTACATTATCCTTATTAAATAATTCTACCCTTTCTTCCATATTAGGACTATTATACATTGATAAACCACCTATCATTAGTTTTTTTGTAAGTCCTTTTACTGGAACCTCCTTATTTAATATAATGCTTATCTTTGAATCTGATATAATTCCTAATTCTTTTAATTTCTTTAAATGTATTGTTAATGGTTGCATTGTCAATACATCTAATGATTGTACTGTAAATATTTGATTTGAATATGTATAATATTCCAGATTTGTTTCAAAATCACAATCTAATAATATTAATGTATGATTTTTCTTTAACGTATCTATAACCATTTTTGAATTTAACTTATTTGTATCATTTGTTGGAAGTCCTGTATATACAGATAAGTTTTTATTTATTTGTACACCTTCTGCTATACCTTTTTCAAGTTTAATTATAGACAATGTTGCTATTTCTCTTAATCTTTCTTCATTATTAGTACACATATAGTAATCATTCTTATTTTTAGTCAAATCTACTATTGCTGTATTTATTCCTATTGAAGAAAATAATATTCCTAATGAATTTACTAAAAATGATGTTCCATTTTTACTTGTCCCAACAAATGAAAATACATTTTTATTATTTATTTGTGTTGTAACATTTTGAACTTGTGGATTATTAACCATACTCATATTTGTTGTTTGATTATTATAATTTGTATATGGTATATTATTTTCAATATGATTATTATTAACTTGTACATCTGTATTAACATTATTAACATTACTATCAATATTACTACTATTTATTTCAATTTGATTTTGTTCTACTTTAGGTTTTATATCATTATTACTAGCTATTTCTTCTTTTGGTTCATCTATATTATATTCATTAGATATATTAGGTATATTTTCCATATTTTCTTCAGGTTTTGGTTCTATATTCACATTTATAGCTTGATTTTCTTTTTGCATTTTTACTGCTTCTGCTTTTTTTTGTTTTTCAAGAGCTTCCTGTTGTTTCTTAGCTAGTTCCATTTGTTGTAATTTCTTTGGATCTATATTTATAAGATTTCTAAATCTTTGATTTTCATTCATCAATACATTTTTTACGTTTTCTGGAAATCTTGCAATTATATATACAAGTTCTACATCTGTATATTGTTCTGCAATTCTATCAAATGTTTCTGAATATTTACTTGTATCATTTCCAAGTTTTGCATAATAATTTAATATATTTTTAAGTTCAGTTTTTGCTATTGAATCTTCTTCTGTATCTGCAACAACTTCTGTATCATCAACATTTATTTGATAATACTTTTTAGCATCTTTTTTATTTCTTGGATTGTTTATATATTCACAAATCTTACTAATTTTTCTATCTTTTAGTATAAGTGCATTAAATATTCCTATCTTATATATCTTTTCCAAAAATTCTTCTGCTGGTTGTCTATCTGCCTTACAAATTAAAATTATAGGTATTTGTGTATTGTCATTATTAACCGCGACATCTGTAATAGCGTCTAAATTATTTAATAGATATTGATCTCCTTTATCATTAGATACACTTTCTAATGATTCATCTATTACTATTGCATTATAATCCTTTGTTTTTTCTAATTCTTTTACTACTGCATTATAATAATAAACTTCTTTATATGAAAGAAGTTCATTATACATAACTTGATACTTAGCAACAACTTGTTCTGTTATTTTTTCATTACTTACTGCAAATAATACTTTCATTTATTAATTCCCCCAACCTTTTATGACAGTTGCAAATATTAATGGCATTAATTGACATGCTACAAAAAATGTTAATACATGAAATCTAATTAATCTTCCCTTATTATATAAGCTTCTTGTTTTTAATCCTATTACTGAATCATATACATAACTTACTATTAATAATATTACAAGTATTGGTATACTTATTAATGATAACATATGTAATATATATGCTATTGTCCCATATATTATTGAATTTCTGTATTCATTTCTATATTTTTCAAGTGTTTTTAAGCTTGAATCTCTAAGACCTAATAATCTAGTCTTGCTTGTTTCTGGCATTATTTCAACTTTTGTATTCGTATTTGTCTCTGTCTTATTTTCTTCTGTATTTTTATTATCTTTTTTATCTTTATCTTCTTTATTGTTATTATTATTTAAATCAATTTTGTTTTTATTATTATCTGAATTTTTTTGGTTTCCTTGACCGTTTACTATTTCCATTATTATTAACA
>CALIMU010000015.1 GCA_938045355.1 uncultured Clostridium sp.
TTTCATAATTTAATTAAAACACAATTCAAATTATAAAAGGCAATCCTTATTTTATTTAAAAATATATTATTTTCTTTCCTATTAATTATTTTTTCTCTTTAAATACAATAAATTTACCTATTACATAATTTAATATAACAACTAATATTTGTGTTATTATTTTTGATATTACATCATTTATCATAAGTATATTTATCATAAGTGCAAATATTAAAATATCACATAAAAGTCCTGTACCAATTCTAGAAACTATAAAAGCTGTAAGTTCTTTTAATGTTTCTTTTAAATTATCCCATGGTGTTTCAAATACATATACTTTATTTACAAAATATGCAAAAATAACTGAAATAACAAATGCTATTACATTACTTACTATTTTATCAATATGAAATATATTTGATGGTATATAATATGATACAAAATTTACTATTGTTACTAATACACCAAAAAATAGGTAATCAAATACTTCTTTATACTTATAGTATAATTCTACTAACATATTTGTATACTTATTTTTCTTAAATAATTTTATAATTATATTTATTAAAAATATCTTATCCATTCCTACTTATTATCCTCTTTATCTCCCTCTATTTTTTCCATCTTATCTATCTTAGATTTTAATATTGATAATTCTTGTGTTAAATTTACAGTTCTTTCTTGTTCTTTAGAAAGTTTTAATGTAAGTTTAAATACGATATAGAATAGTATAAATATTGTTATGCAAAAAATCATATTTGATGATGTTTCAAAACCAAAAACTTTTGTCATTTTTTCTATAAACTTAGGCATCATTATAGCAATAACAAGTCCTATTGTACTTACAAAATAAAATGTTATAAAAGATGATTGTAAATCATTTTTTAACAATGATTTTACTGTAAGGTATATATATATTACTATACCAACTGTTAAAAATATTTTTAAATTCATTGATATTCCCATAACTATTTATTTTTCCTTTCTCTTCCTTTTAATCTTCCGAAGAAGTATTGCAAGTGGTACTTTTATCATATATGCTATACTTTTCATAAAATTAATTGAAGTAACTCCGCCCTTGTCTTTCATTCATACTTACACTAACTTCTTTAACTTTAAAACCTTGCCTTAGCATTTCAGATGTTGATTCAGGTTCTGGATATTCTATAGGATATTTTTTTGCAAACTTTTCTATAATCTTCTTATTTACTGCTCTAAATCCTGATGTTGGATCTGTAACCTTTACCCCATAAAGCATTTTCATAATTACAGATATTATTTCTTTACCAAATCTTCTCATAAAAGTTGATTGAAACTCACTAGATGACTTATCTAAATATCTTGTCCCAATACATATGTCAATATCTTCTTTTAAAACAACATCAGATATTGTTTTTATAAACTTAGGGTCATGTTGTCCGGTCACCATCTAATTGTATTGCTACATCATAACCATTTTGATATGCATATTTGTAACCTGTTTGCATAGCACCACCAATACCTAAATTAAATATTAAATCTATATGATTAATATTATTTTCTTTTAATATTTCAAGTGTGCTATCTTTTGAACCATCATTTATAACCACATAATCATATTGTTTATACTTATCTAACTCTCTACATACTTTTAATATATTTTCTTCTTCATTATATGCTGGAATTATTAAAAGTATCTTAGGTTCTTTTTTATCCATTTCTTTTTCTACTTTTTTATTTTTATTATCCTTTTTATTCATTTCATCACTCCATATGCTGAATTTAAAAACATTATATAATATTATTATTTATTTTTCTACATATTATACAACAATTAGATAAAAAGGCATAAAAATAGAAATAATAATTGTATATTAACTATTTACAATATTATTTCTATCTTTAACTTAATAAATTCCTACATATGCTGAGTATACCTTATTCGTAACCTTGTTGTCTTTATCTCTTAAAAATAATATACCTAATTTTAAAATTCCATTTTTAGAATTTTTAGCTTCTAATTCAACACTTAAATCAGAAGGTTTTGAAAGTTGTTTAATATTATTTTCTGATCTTTCATAATTGTCTTTATATTCTGTTATATTACTATACCCCATCTTTTTAGCAAAATCATATAATAACTTTTTAACCTCTTCTTTAGTAAGTATATTATATTCTCCTTCTGCAATTCCTGATGATGGTTGTTTTAACATATCTGATTTTCTAATAAAGTATTTACTATTTGGATAAATTCCTTCTTTTGGATTTTCTATTATTTCTATTTTTTTATCATTTGCTCTTATATTATGATCTCCCGGAAAATCTGTTCCTACAAGTTCTTTAAATATTCTTAAATATTCTTCTTTACTTAATTGTTTTTCTTCTTTAGGTTTTTCTGCTTCTTTTTTTGCTTTTAATATAGCATCACTTAAGGTTTGAATAGTTTTTTCTTTTTCTGCAATAATTTTATCCTTATTAATTCCAGTTATGCCTAAATAGTATAATCCACCTACTAGTATAATTATTATTGTTATTAAAATTCCTATTGCAATTTTATTTTTATTTTCTTCCATAATTTTCTCCTACCTATTCATTTTATCTTTACCTTTAAATTTAAAATATACTATTCCTATTTAATTCCTACATATGCTGCATATACTTTATTTGTGACCTTATTATCCTTATCTCTTAAGAATATTATAGATAATTTTAATTCTTTTTCTTGTCTGTTATGAGCTGTTAAATCAACTCTTAAATCATATGGCTTACCTGTTTTTATTCCATCTTGTGTTTTATCATAATTATCTCTATATTCTGTTATTTTACCATAACCCATATCTCTCACAAACTTATGTGCTCTATCTCTTACTTCTTGTCTTGTTATAACTTTATAATCACCTTCTGCAACTCCTGATGTAAGTTGTTGTAGAAATCCTGACTTTCTAAGATAATATTTGCACTTTCCAAAAGCTCCTTCTTTTGCATCTTCTATTATCTCTATCTTCTTATTATATTCATTTTCTTTTGAATATTCTCCTGGAAAATCTGTCCCAACATATTCTTTAAATATCTTTAAATATTCTTCTTTACTTAAATATTTAGTTTCTTTTTGTTGTTCATTTGGTTTTGTAGTTTGTTTTTCTTTTTCCTTTTTCTTTTCGTTTTCTTTGTCTTTAGAAATATTTAATAATTCTTCTTTTTGTTGTTTAATAATCTTTTCTTTATCAGCAATATTCTTGTCTTT
>CALIMU010000016.1 GCA_938045355.1 uncultured Clostridium sp.
TATAATATATTATAAATCCATTAAATGTATGTTGCATCCAAAAACATAAATATGCTACAAGTAATGCAACTGGTATTACTAATACATATTGTATTATAAATGCTTTTAAAGGCTTATATCCTTTTTCCCAAACTTTTGCTGTTACTTCAAAATATATACCAAGAAGTCCTGATAATACAAATTGAAATATTGTTGCATTAAATGAATTTCCTACCATTTTATTTAATCCTGCTGCTGTATGTAGATAATTCTCTGTAGTTCCATATATTATATTTATAGCAATACCTACTATATTTGTTATTAATATACCTATTGCAAAAGATATTATTATTCTATTTAATTTCAATTATTTTTCTCCTTTATATTCAATTATTTTTATCACAAATAAAAAAAGGTTTAATAAACATCAATTTATAAAACCTTCTCTTTATACTTTTTTCATACTTATTCTAGCTATTATTTAGTTATTTTTCTATATAACACTATTGCTACAACTGATAACACTGATACTCCATATAATACAACATTACTTGTTCCTGCTTTTGGTAAAGAAGTTTCTGGCTTCTTTGTAGATGCTGTATTACTTTCATTATTTGTATTTCCTGTTGATGTTGTAGGAGTAGTTGAACTTGTTCCAGTACCTGTAGAAGTATTTGAACCATTTCCTGATGTTGGATTTGGTGTTATAGTTCCTGATGCTGTTGGATTTGAAGTTGAACCTGTCCCTGTTCCAACACCTGATTGCCCATTATTTGGAGTTAATGGTAATCCTGTTGTTGCAAATACTTGCATACCTATTAACATTGCTAAAGCTATTGTAAGTGTTACTATTCTCTTTTTCATCTTATGTTTCTCCTTTATATATTTAATTTCCTGATTCAATACATAAATATTAACACTAGAAAAAACGTTTTTCAACTTTTAGTATTTAATATTACATTTTTTTACTAAAATTTAATATTTGATTTTTTTATGCCAAATTTTCTATTATTTCATATAATTTTGTATATAGATTTTCTATTAAAACTTCTTCTCTTTCACCTGTTTTTCTAACTTTTATTTCAACAATTCCTTCATCTGCTTTTCTTCCAACTATAATTTGAATAGGTAATCCTATTAAATCTGAATCATTAAATTTAACTCCAGGTCTTTCTATCCTATCATCATAAAGTACTTCTACTTTTTCTTCTAATAATTTATTATATATTTCTTCTGCTGTCTCTTTTTGTACATCTTTTTTCATATCTAAACATACTAAATGTACTAAATATGGTGCTACTTCTTTTGGCCAAATAATACCATTTTCATCATTGTTTTGTTCTATTATTGCAGCTATAAGTCTTGAAACTCCAATACCATAACATCCCATTATATATGGTTTTGCTTTACCATTTTCATCTAAATATATTCCATTCATTTTTTCAGAATATATTGTTCCAAGTTTAAATATTTGTCCTATTTCTATTCCTTTTGCAAATTTAACTTTTCCGTGAGCCATCTTCTGCAATTTCACCTTCTTGGATTTCTCTTAAATCATAATATCCTTCAACATTATAATCATTATTATTAGCATTTATATAATGATAGTTTTCCTTATTTGCTCCTACTACATAATTTTTCATATATTTTATAGCATTATCTGCATATATCTTAACTTTTTCTCCAAGTCCTATAGGTCCCATAAATCCATCAAAAGACAAATAAATATCTTGTATTTCTTTTACATCTGTCATTTCATAATCAGATATTCCTAAATATTTCTTAACTTTAACTTCATTTAAAGTATGGTCACCTCTTAATAAGATTAGGTAATATCCATTTTCATCTTTTATTGCTATTGCTTTTACTGTATCTTTTTCATCACAGTTTAAAAACTCTGCTAAGTCTCTTATAGTTTTTACATTTGGTGTTTCTACTAATTCTTTTTCTTTTAAATTGTCATTATTCATTTGATAATTTTTTTCAGATACTCCAGCCATTTCAATATTTGCTGCATAATCACTTTTATCAGTATATACTATAGTATCTTCTCCAATTTCTGCCAATGCTTGAAATTCATGTGTATTACTTCCACCAATATTTCCTGAATCTGCTTCTACTGCCCTATATTTTAATCCACATCTATCAAATATATTTGAATATATCATATACATATCATTATATGTCTTATCTAATGATTCTTGACTTGTATGAAATGAATATGCATCTTTCATTATAAATTCTTTACATCTTAAAAGCCCAAGTCTTGGTCTTATTTCATCTCTAAATTTAGTTTGTATTTGATAAAGATTTATTGGTAAATTCTTATATGATGTTATCATATTTCTTACTGCTTGTACTATCATTTCTTCTGCTGTTGGGCTCATTGCATATTCTTGTTCTTTTCTATCTTTAACTCTTATAAGTTCTGGCCCCATTTTTTTCCATCTACCAGATTCTTCCCAATATTCTTTTGATTGTAGTATTGGCATTAAAAGCTCTGTTGCCCCTATTTTTTCATGTTCTTCTCTTATAATCCCTTTTATCTTTTCAAGTACCCTATTTGCTAAAGGTAAATATGTATATATTCCTGCTGATATTTGTTTTATCATCCCCGCTTTTATAAGATATTTATGACTAATTGCCTCTGCATATCCTGGCATTTCTCTTTCTGTTGGTATAAATGTATTTGTTTGTTTCATATGCTTCTCCTTCTACTTATAACAATAAGTTTAGCACAATATTACATATCTTTCAATTTTTCTATTGCATCAGAACTATTCTTTTCTATTGATATATCAAAACTTTCGAGTCCTCCTATAACATATTGATTATATCCATATGGTATATGTATATCACTATATTCTCCTGCTGTTGCAATTCTAATATCTGAATTATGTGCTACAATTTTTCTTTCTTTTATTCCCATTTTAAAAATGTTTTTTAATACATTTTCTTTTACATTTCCAATTATTTCTCTTCTTTTTTTAATTTCTTCTTCTGTAAGATTCATTTTTATATTATTACAATTACAGTTATTACATTTTTCTTTTTCTGAATGATTACAACTACAATGTTCTTCTAAAATCCCCATATTTTCAAGTTCTTGTTTTAATGCTTTTTCGATTATCTTTCTAGATATCTCAACACCTAATGCAATTCCAAGTTCCATTGAAACTCCTAGATCTTCCCTTGATAAATCTGCAAGTATATAATCTGATTTTAATACATAATCTGTATCTAAAGAAAATATATCTTTTGCTGACGGAAGTTTAGATTTATCATTAACGGGGGCTTCTATTGGGTTATACCAATCTACTTCTGGCATTTTTTCTCTTAATGCTTTTCCTTCACTTATTCTTTGTGCTATTTCACCTTCATTAAAAAGTGCACCTGCTATATATCCATGTTTTTTCATATTTTTCCTCCTAAGATACTCCTTATTTTATTAATATAATTATATATTTCTACACTTCTTCTTGCAATAATTTACCATCAATTTAATATATATAACATATAATAAAAATATATAAAAAAAGAATAGAAACTTAAATAGTCTCTATTCTAAAAAATTATTCTATTTTTTCTAGCTCTATTTTTAATTTAGCATTTTTATTTGCTTTGTAGTCTTGCTTGAATCTCTCTTTCTCTCTTTTAGTGTCTATTTCATATACTAGCGCGTCTCCATCTATGGTTGGATTAAATTCTGCAGCTTCTCCTACAATGTAGCTATCAATGTGGTCTCCATTGGGTGATATTCTTATTTTATATCTCCCCTTTTTTAATTGATATATAATTTTACCACTTTTATTTTTGTTTAAACTTAATATTGTAGTTTTTTTTATTAAGTAATCTTTTTGGTTTATTAAATTTGGAATCCAGATAACACTAAACATCATCATCAATATTGGTATTCCTAGTCCTCGTTTCATAAGAATCACTTCCCTTCAATCTATTTCATTCTTCTTACTTTTATCTTTAAATTTGCAGCCTGTGTAGTTGTTCTGTAGAATATTTTATATATTCTATTTGTCATAAATTTAACTTTGAATTTGTAATAGTTTTCCGAAATATTTTTTGGTCCTATAAATGTTTCTTTTTTACCTCTAAATACGCTTATAGCGTCATTCATAGCAATATTACTTCCATCTCCTATTATTTCAATGATATAATTTCCTTTTAAATTAAACTTAATTTCACCTGAAGTACTTTTAGGTATTTCAAGTTTAGTACTGTTATTTACTGTAAAATCCTTCCGGTACTTAGATTCTTCTTCATCAGAAAATGAAACTGTAAATAACGCTAAAAATACTAATGATACCAACAATAAACTAAAAATCTTTTTCATCTCTTTACCTCTTTCTGCAATAATTATTGCTTAAATTTTATTTTTTAACTATATATTAGTATAACACATTGTATTAATTATGTAAAGTATTTAATATTTCTTGTGCTATTCTCTCTGTAATACCTTTAACTTTACTTAGTTCTTCTATTGTAGCATTTGATATATTTTCAACTGTTTTAAATTCTCTTAATAGTTCTTTTTTCTTTTCTTCACCTATACCCTTAATACTATCAAGCTTTGATTTTGTTATATCTTTATCTCTTTTTTCTCTATGATATCCTATTGCTAGATTATGAACTTCTTCTTGCATATTTGTAAGTACTTTTAATAGTTTAGGAGATGCTGAGATATTCTTTCCTTCTTTTGAAATTATTTCTTTTGTTTTATGTTTATCATCTTTTACAAGACCAATTAATGCAATACTTTCTAGATTTAATTCTCTTAATGCTTCTTTTGCACTAGTAAGCTGACCTTTTCCACCATCTACTATTATCATATCCGGAATATTACCGAAGTCCTACTTTTCCATCTAATGTATGTTTCAATCTCCTTGTTATAATTTCTTTCATACTAGCAAAATCATTTTGTCCTATAGTTTCCTTTATATTAAACTTTCTAAAATCCTTTTTAGATATCTTTCCATTTTTTAATACTGCCATTCCTGCAACTGTATAATCACCAGAAATATTTGATATATCATACATTTCTATTCTTCTTGGTATATCTTTTAAACTTAATATCTCCTTTAATTCATTTAATATTATCTCTTCATTTCTTGTTGCATTTTTTAAAGATATCTGTGAATTTTGTTCTGCAAGTTCTACAAATTTCAATTTTTCTCCCTTTTTAGGAACTATTATTTCAACTTTATGTCCAATCTTTTCTGATATTATTTTTTCCAAAATATCATGATGTGGAAGTATTTGTCTTAACATTATCTTTTCTGGTATATCTAATATATTATCACTTGCTCCATATGTTTGCATTATATAGTTTTCTATAATCTCTTCTTCTTCAATATCTTCTACATCTTTCAATATTATAGTTTTCTTATTATCTAAATTGCTACCTCTTACTTCAAATATCGTTAAATGTGTTTCTATATTATTTCTTGCTATTCCAATAATATCTATACTTTTATGTAAGAAATTAGAAACTTTTTGTTTTTTCCCTGCTCTTTCAAGATTTATTATCTTATCTCTTAATTCTATTGCCTTTTCAAATTCTTGATTATTACTTGCTAATTCCATTTTTTCTTTTAATCTCTTAATATCTTTATCAATATTTCCGAGATAACACCCTTTTAATTTCTTTATATATTTTTTCTTTTTCTTCATTTTTTAAAGTTTCATCTAAAAAAGGCCTATTTAATATACTCATATATATATCTTTTATATATTTAATCATTTCTTTTGCAGACCACACAGATGGATAAGGGCCATAATACTTACTACCATCTTTAACTAAATTCCTTGTTAACTGTATTATTGGTTTACCATTCTTTTCTCCCACTTTTATATATGGGTATGTTTTATCATCTTTTAATAATACATTAAACTTAGGCTTATATTTTTTTATAAGGTTACATTCTAAGATAAGTGCTTCATCTTCTGTATCTGTTATAATATATTCAAAATCATGTATGAGGCTCACCATTTTTTCAATTCTTGCAGTCTTTTCATTTTTTCTAAAATATTGTCTTACTCTATTTTTCAATATTACTGCTTTACCTACATATATAATTTTTCCATTACTATTTTTCATTAAATACACTCCCGGATTTTCTGGAAGTGTACTTAATTTTTCTTCTATTTTATCATTATGCATCATAATAATTATTTTTCTTTCTCTTATATAATTCATTCATTTCTGTTTGAATTCTTTTTTGTTCTTCTTCATTTACTGCATTTAATATATATCCATAATCTTCTAGATTAAAGAATGGTTTTTTATTTGGATTATAATATGCATCAATTGTCCTATTAAATTCTTCTGAATTCCCAAAATTATTTCTATTATATGTTTGTGCTTCCATATTCAAATTTTGTTGTGTTTGTATATTATTAGCATTATACATATTATTATTTAGACTATTGTTATTATTTTGGTTAATAACATTTTGATTATTCAAATTATTTAAATTATTAAAATTATTTGTAGTACCTATATTTGAACTTACACTTTGATTATTAATATTTCTATTATTTTCTGGATATCTATTAATTTCTCTTTCTACATTCTTATTTTGTAATACCCTCTTACCTGTTATTTCATCAATTTCTTCTAGATTATCAATATTATTATTTTCTTCAACAATATTTTTTTCATCTTTTAGATCATCATTTACAATATATGCATCAATACTATCATTTTTCATATCTCCTGTTAATTCTGAGATCTCATCATATTCATCTGCTGCATTTTCTTCTTTAATAACATCTTCATTTTTTTCTATTTCTTTTGATAAATCTATTATAGGTCTTTTATTTAATTTTATTCTTTCTATTTCAATAGCTTCTTGTATTGCTCTTTTTGCATCTTCTTTTACTTTTTCTTCATATTCTTTTTGTATTTTTTCTTTTTGCTTTAACTCTTCTTGCAATTTTAGAATTTCTTCTCTTGTTATTCTTTCTGCTTCTTCTGCTATTTTTCTTTGAATATCTTCTTCTTCTCTTCTTTTTCTTTCTTTTTCAAGTTCTTCGTTTCTTTTTCTAAGTTCTTCTAATTCTTTTTCTTGTCTTCTTTGAATTATTTTTGAAAGTTCTTCTTTTTCTTCTCTATATTTTCTTTCTTGTTCTTCTAATCTTCTTTCTTCTGCCTCTTTTTTAAAGTTTAGTATAGATGCCTTCATATCATCTAATTGTTTTCTAAGTCTTAACATTTCATTTTCTTGATATTTCTTTTGTTCTTCTCTTTCTCTTTTAAGTTCTTCTATATCAATCTTATATTTATCTATTGTTTCTTCTGTTTTCTTTATTTCTTCTTTTACCTCAGAACTCATATTAGATGTACCCTTTATATCTTCTATATCATCATTATCTTCTAATATTTCTTTATCTAAATTTGAATCTTTTTGAACATATAGTTCTTCTTTTTCTAGTTCATCATTATTTTCTTCATCTTCTTTATTTTCAAGAATATTAGTATTATTATTGCTCAATTGTCTTATAGATTTTGTATTATTAACTTTTAATTCAGTATTATTATCTAATTTTTCTTCTTCTTGATCATTTTCAATTCCTAATTCTTCTAGATCTTGTATATAATCTTCTTCAGAATAATCTTCTTGTATATCATCAATATTATTTTCTTCTTCTCTTATTTCTTCTAATTCTTCAAAATCTTCCTCAGATAAAAGATCATTATTTTTTTCTTCTGATATTACTTCTTCATATTTTTGTTCTTGTTTTTCTTTTTTTGCTTCTTCTCTTTCTTTTACTTGAATGTTTTGACTTTCTAACCCTTTATTATTTTCTTCTAATGTAACACTTATTTTATGCACATCTTTTTCCACTAATTGTGGATTAATTTCTGCTTCTTTTTCCTTTTTTATAATACTTCTACATACTTCTTCTGCTTCTTTTTCTGAAACTTTCTTATTACCTAATACTGATAAAACAATTATATATATCTTATCTTTTGCTGTTATATTTTCTATTCCTAAATCTTCAACCGAATATGTTATAAGTTTATTAAGGTTTTGTTTTATTTTTATCATACTATATGAATATCCACACTTATAATATTCAAATTTCTTTCTCACAATACCTAGCTCTAAAATATTTTCCATAATGCTTTCAAAGAATTTTTCTTCCCTAAAATTCTTAAGTTCTCTTTCTTCTCTTTCTAGATATCCAGAAAACCTACTTTCTATTATATTTTGTGCATAATATTCATCTTCTATTGCAGCATCTAATTTAGTATCTGTTGCATCATATCTCTTATTAAACTTATCACCTGTCATCTTAAGTGCAAGTATTGTTTTATCTTCCCCTATTTTTTCTAGATATTTTAATCTTTTCTCAATAGTTTCTGAACCTAGACCTAATACTGAAATATTATTTAAAAGCTCTTTTACCATTCCATTTTCAATAACTAAATCAAAATTTTTTTCAATATTTAATATAGGCCTACATAAAAGTGACATTGCTCCTTTAAGTTCATTTAATAATCCATTTACTTCAAAGAAATTATATACTTTCTCCATATTTTCTTTTTTACCTTTAGCAAAAAGTATTCCCGGTATATCAACTTCTGGATTATTTAATAATTTCTTACTTTCTAAAAACTTTTTAACTTCATCTAAATCTTCTGGTGTACTTTCAGATAATATTGTTGTACTTTTATTTATTATATTTGTACTTAAATCAACATGTTCATTTTCCAATTTTTCTAATATTTTAGATATATTATCATATTCACCTTTTATTAGTATAAAAGTATTTTTTAATATATCTCTACTCATTTTTCTTTTATCTATTTCAGATACAATATTATATATATTTTCTGGATCACCTTCTAAGAATATAATAGGGTTTTCTAAAATTTCTTTATCTATATTTAATTCTTCAAAAGTTTTTACAATATCTAATATTTTTTGTGGTTCTGATATTAATAATATTTGCTTATTTTTTATATAATATTCTTCCATTCCTAAACTTTTCAAAATACTAATAGTTTCTTCCACCTTATATGGAGTAGTTTTTGCTATTATTTCAGGATTTAATTCTATTATATTTCTATCAAGATTACCTTTTTCTATTTCTTCCACAAAATCTATTAAATTTTGCATATTTGCTGCAACAATTTCTTTAAAGTCATTGTTTATAACATTTTTAAATATATCATCATATGCTGTTATAAATTCTAATTTTCTTAATAATTTATTTACTGATATTTCATCATATATAAGTACTTCTGGCGCATTATTTATCTCTTCTTTTGAAATTCCATATCCTTTTATTCTATTTATTATATTTTCAATTTCCTTAGTATCATTTACATATACAATTTCTGGTGTTTTTGTTATAACATTTTTTTCTACACCATTTCTTTCTAACATATTTACTATTGCTTGTATTCTAACTTTAGTTGTTTCTGCCAAAATTTCTGGATGTTTTTTCAATATACTTAATCCGAAGCTTTTCTTTTGGATTTTTATATAATGTTATAATATCTTCAATAACAGAAGCTGTATTTGAATAAAATACCTTAGGACATTTTTTTACTACTTGTTTTAATAAATCATTTTTTTCTAAAACTACTATTATCTTCTTTATTTCTGCTGAATCTCCATATGCTAAAATATCTCCACCTATTGTTTCAAAATATTTCTTTTCAATCTTTATATTTTGAAATAATTTTAAAATAGGAATTTTGAGATTTTAAAAATTTTTGAATGAGGTGATTTTTTGGGAGATTTGGTAAATTGCGCTGCAATTATTCTTGGAAGCTTAATTGGATTTTTTATCGGTCACAAGTTTAAAGAAGATATGAA
>CALIMU010000017.1 GCA_938045355.1 uncultured Clostridium sp.
GCAACAATATTTCTTCCTCATAATTGATATTATAGGAAGTATTGATGACAAGATCAAAAATAATAACAAAATTATTGATAAATTAGATCAATTATTAATCTTAAAATTAAAAAATTTAAAAATAGTTAATTCTGGTTTGCAATTTAAAGATATCTTTAAATTGCAAAATGGATTTGCTTTTAAAAGTAAAGAATATTTAAAATATGGAGATTATAAAATTATAACTATTAAAAATGTTAAAAATATAGGCTTTTCAACTATAGGTTGTGACTATGTTGAATATAACCCCAATTATAAAAAATATAAATTAAATATAGGCGATGTCTTATTAACTATGACTGGAGAAGTAGGTAGAGTTGGAATAGTTGATGAAATTAACTGTCTCTTAAATCAGCGTGTATTAAAGGTTTATAATCATTCTAATTCATATACTTATGCATATCTTAAATCTAATTACAATACTATATCGTCTATTAGTAAAGGCAGCGTGCAACAAAACTTAAGTACTACAGATTTAAATTGTTTAAATATTTATCATTCTATTAATGATATAACTAATTTCAAGAAATATGACTTATTATTTGATAAAATTTTAAAATTAAAACAAGAAAACATTAAACTAAATAAATTAAAACAATTATATCTAGCTAAATTCTTTTAGCTAGATTTTTTGTATACTATTAGGGGGAGGAATAATTATGAAAAAATCATTTTTAGAACAATTACAAAATGAAAATTTGTCACCAAACACAATAATGTCATATACATTTACTATTAGACACTTTTTTAGTATATTTAGTAAAATTACAAAAAATAATTTACTTAGCTATAAAGGATTCTTAGTGGAAACGTATAAGCCTAAGACAGTTAATTTAAAAATACAAGCATTAAATAAGTATTTAACATATATAAAAGAAGAAAAATTAAAATTAAAATTTGTTAAAATACAACGAAAAAACTTTCTTGAAAATGTTATAAGCTATCCAGACTATTTATTCTTTATTAATAAATTAAAAAAAGATAAAAATCATATGTGGTATTTTATAGTAAGGTATTTAGGTGCTACTGGCGCTAGAGTAAGTGAATTAATACAAATTAAAGTAGAAAATGTTAGAATAGGCTATATTGATTTATATACAAAAGGAGGAAAAATTAGAAGAATATATATTGCTAAAAAATTGCGTGAAGCTACTTTAAAATGGTTAGAAACTATTAATAAATCTAGTGGATATTTATTTAATAATAGGTATGGTCAAAGAATTACAACTAGAGGATTAGCACATCAGTTAAAAAAATATGCTAATGATTATGGAATGAATATAGCATATATTTATCCTCATTCATTTAGACATATGTTTGCTAAAAAATTTTTAGAAAAACAATCTGATATAGCTTTACTTGCAGATTTAATGGGACATGAAAGTATTGAAACAACTAGAATATATTTAAGACGCACTAGTGAAGAACAACAAAAAATTGTTGATGATATTATTAATTGGTAAAAGTTCTTTGGGTTTTATCCAAAGAACTTCTTTAAATATAATTGTTTTAAATTATTTAGTTTTATGTTTTCTTTTTCTATATCATTTATAATATTTAATATTTGATTTAATCTATTGTCATTTATAATTTTTAATTTTTCTTTCTTTATATCATTAATTGTTATTTGTGGTTGTACTGCACCAGTTATTTTTGATTTAAAACCATTTATTTCTTTTATTGCAAAATATATTTTACCTATAGAGTATTTAGTACAATTAAGGTACATAGCGGTATTTAAAACGAAACATTCATCATAACTATACATTACATTTCCTATAGTACCTCTACACCCGAATATTACTGAATATTTAGATGTATTACATTTATTTATATAATCAGTTAATCCACCTGCTGAGTATAATCTAAAATTTCCCTTTACTCTATTATTCTTAGATATAGATGTTCCATATTTGAAATCAAATTGGTCACAACTTATAAGTTTTCCGTTTGGATGTTACTTGAATTTGATATCCAAATTGATCTAATTTATCAATAATTTTGTTATTATTTTCGATCTTGTCATCAATACTTCCTATAATATCAATTATGAGGAAGAAATATTGTTGCCAATATAGTGATTTTTATACAAATGTGTTAATATATTAATGTATACAGTACTTAAAAGGGGAAATATGAGCGATAAATATAATGAACATGAATTAGAAGAAAGTATAATTCAAATGTTTCAAGAAAAAGGGTATGAAAGAATAAAGAGTGATTCGAAATGGTTGACAGAAAGAAAGTTGGATGAATATCTAATTGAAGATGATATATATAGGACATTACATAAAATAAATCCTAAAATTAATAGAAGTCTATTAGATGAAGTTGTAAAAATGATTAAATATTTACATGGATTAAAACTTATAGAAAGAAATAAGTTGTTTCATAAATATTTAATAGATGGGATTATAGTTCAAGATAATAATAGTAATGTAAATCCATTAGTTAAAATTATAGATTTTGAAAATATTAATAATAATAGTTTTAAAATAGTTAGTCAGGTTAAATTTAATGAAGGAAGAGCCACAAGAATACCAGATATTATAATATATATTAATGGAATACCTTTAATCATTTTTGAATTAAAAAGTATTGAAAATAGAGAAGATTCAACAATAGAAAATGCATATGAACAACTTGGAGGTAATTCAGAAAATAGTGGTTATAGGTATGATATTCCAACAATCTTTAATTATAATGCTTTTTGTGTGATAAGTGATGGTATAAATAATCGACTTGGTACAATAACTAGTACTTTTGAAAGATATTCTGAATGGAAAAGTGTAGATGGTGAAAATGTATATGGTATACATAGTGTGAATAAATTGGATGTGATGATTGATGGAGTTTTTGAAAAAGAAAGACTTTTAGACATAATAATGAATAATATTTTTTATATTAGTAAAGATAAAGAACATCCAATAAAAATACTTAGTCAATATCACCAATATTTTGGGATAAAAAAAGCCTTTAAATCAATATTAAAGAATAAGAAACCAGAAGGAACAGGAAGAGCTGGTATAGTATGGCATACACAAGGATCAGGTAAAAGTTTCAGTATGCTTATGCTTGCATATAGACTTATAAAAGAAAAAAGTCTTAATAATCCTACAATTGTAATATTAACAGATAGAAATGATTTGGATGATCAATTATATACGACTTTTAGTTGTGCAAGCGAATATCTAAGAACGACTCCTGTAAAAGTTGAAAGTAGAAAAGATTTGATAGATAATCTTTCAAAGATAAAAGAAAGTGGAATTATATTTACAACTATTCAAAAAATAGACAAGGATAATATTATTCCTAATAAAAGAGAAAATATAATAATTATAAGCGATGAAGCACATAGAAGCCATTATGGTTTAGAAGAGACAGTAAAATATAGTAATAAGAATAATAAATTTGAAATTAAAACAGTATTCGGATATGAAAAATATATAAGAGATGCTATGCCTAATGCAACTTTTATAGGGTTTACAGGAACACCAGTACAAACAAAAGATAAAGATACAACAGCGATCTTTGGAGATATTATAGATACATATGATATGACACAATCTATAGAAGATGGATCAACAGTAAAATTATTTTATGAATCAAGGCTTGCTAAAGTTTGGTTAGATGATAGAAAATTAGAGGAAATAGATCAATATTATTCATCTATGTATAAAGAAGGAGTTACAGAAGATTTAATAAATATGTCCAAATCTCAAATGAGTAGAATGGAACTTCTTATTGGTGATGAAGATAGATTAAAATTACTTGCAAAAGATATAATAGAACATTATGAAAATAGAAAAGGAATATTAAATGATAAAGCAATGATAGTGTGTATGTCTAGAAAAATAGCATTTGATTTATACAATATAATGCTTTCCTTAAGACCTGAATATAATGAACAATTAAGACTTATAGTAACATCAAGCAATAAAGATGATGAAAAAATGAGAGAAGTAATTAAAGATAAAAAATATAGAGACTATATAGCAAATGATTTTAAAAATAAAAATGGAAAAACGAAGATAGTAATTGTTGTTGATATGTGGCTCACAGGATTTGATGTACCAGACTTAGATGTTATGTATATAGATAAACCAATGAAAGGACATAATTTAATGCAAGCAATAGCAAGGGTTAATAGAATTTATGCAGGTAAGAATTCAGGATTAATTGTAGACTATATTGGTATATTTAAATCAATTAATAATGCGTTAAGTATATATACAAAAAGAGATAAAGAAACTAATATGAAAGATATTAGGAATGCTGCTAAGACATTAATATATGATAATTTATCTATATTGAATGAATTGTTTTATAATGTTGATAAATCAAAATTTAATAGTAATATTGAATTGGAAAAATTTAGAGCAATTCAAGAAGGAACAGATTTTGTATTAAAAGATGAAAAATTGACTAAGGATTTTATGGAAGTCACAAGAATAATTAAAAATGCATATGTTATTGTATTAGGAATATTAGATATAAATAAAAAAGTTGAAATAAATTATTATTTGGCTATAAGACATTTTATACAAAAATTAGAATATTCTAAAAGTCCATATTCATTGACTAAAATAAATGAAAGAGTGAGTGAACTTTTAGCAGAGGCTATAATAGGAGATGAAGTTAAAGTTCTTACAAAAGCAGAAAACGAAGAAGATTCTAACATATGGGATTTATTAAAAGAAGAAAAAATTAATGAACTTAGAAATAGTAATAAGCCACATGTATTTATAAAAATATTAGAAAAATTATTATCAAGAGCTATAAAAGAATATAAAAAATATAATTTAATTAAATCACAAGAATATAGTGAGAAACTAAGAAGATTACTTCAAAAATATAATAGTAGAACTATTTATAATGAAGAAGATGAAAATTTAAATGTTGAACAAACTATTATAGGACTTATAGCATTTTCAGGAGAAATGCTTGAAGATGAAGAAAATGCAAGAGAAAATAATTTGAACGGAAGAGAGAGAGCATTTTATGATGCACTTACCACAGAAAAAAGAACTTTAGAACTTATGGAAGATGAAACACTTAGATTAATCGCGGTAAATTTAGAAGATATTGTTAAAGAATATGCTACAGTTGATTGGTCAAAGAAAAGATCTACAAGAGCAGAAATGAGAGTTAGAATTAAAAGATTACTGAATAAATATGGGTATCCTCCAGAATATAATGAAAAAGCAATAAATAATGTAATATCACAAGCAGAGTATATGATGTAATAGGAGAAACACATGAGGAATGGCAAAAACTTTAACTTATTTTTAATGGATGGTGAAGTTACAGGAAGAATAAAATGTACATTAGGAAATTGGATAGGAATTGCATATAAGATACCAAGAATAGATTTGGAAAAGAGTAAAGAAATACAATACTTAAATAATAGTGGAGTATATTTCTTGCTTAGTAGAAATGAAAATGATGAACAACAAGTATATATTGGACAAGCAGATGTAAGAAACGATGGGACTGGTGTATTATCAAGAATAATTGAACATTCTATTAAAGATAAAGAAAAAGACGAAGGATATTTTTCAGAAGCAGTAATACTTACTACACAAAATAATTCGTTTGGTAAAACGGAGATAAGTTATCTTGAAAATAGGTTTACAAGTTTAGCAAATGAGATTTCTAGATATAATGTAATAAATAAAAATACACCTAATAGAAGTAATGTAACAGAAGAAAAAGAGTTAGAACTTGAAGATTTTATAGACTATTCTAAAACAATATTAGGGCTTTTAGGTTATAAGATATTTGTTCCATTAATAAAAAGGAAATCAGATAACAAAGACCAAGAAGAATTAATGCTATATATATTTAATAAAAAACAAGTTATAGCGCAATGTAAGAGAACAAGGGAAGGCTTTGTGGTATTAAAAGGTAGTAAAATAAGAATGAAAAATAATAAATCTTTATCTGATACAACAAAAGCAATGCAAAAGAAATGTGTAGAAAATGAAGAAATAGTAAATGGAATATTAAAAATAGATATTTTACGTAATAGTCCTTCAGCTGCTGCTGAATTTGTGTTAAGTAGAAGTGTGAATGGGAAAGATGTATGGAAAACAAAAGAAGGTCTTTCATTAAATGATTTAGAAGAAAAAGAGTTTGCTCCGTTAATCAAAAAAGAGTTGAATAATAAAGAGCAAGAAGAATTAATACTATATATATCTGCTAAAAGAAAAGGGGCAGACAAGTCTACTAAAGGTAAATGCAAGAGAACTAATGAAGGTTTTGTTGTTCTTGCAGGTAGTATGATTGAAGAAAATTATACTGAATCAACACCAAATTCAGTAAGATTATTAAAAGAAAAATGCATAGAAGATAATGAAATAGTAGATGGAATACTACAGAAAGATAAGTTATTTTCAAGTCCATCATATGCTGCTTCTTTTGTATTAGGAAGAAGTATAAATGGTAAAGAGTTATGGAAGACAAAAGAAGGACTTTCATTGAATGCTTTAGAAAAAAGAGATGGAATAGTATAAATATTTTAAAGGAGATATTAAAATGATTTCTTATCAAGAAAATACAAACAAGTTTAATTTTAGAGTAGGTGGGATAATAGAAAGTCCTGATAAAAAGAGGATATTAATACATAGACTATCAAACTTTGACTTTTGGTTATTACCAGGAGGAAGAGTAGAAATGTTAGAAGATACTAAAAAAGCTATATTAAGAGAAATAGAAGAAGAATTAGGAGTTAAAGTAACAACAGATAGATTAGTTGCTATAACAGAAAGTTTCTTTGATATAAAAAGTAGTACATATCATGAACTAGCATTTAACTACTTATTACAATTACCAGAAGATTTAGAATTATTACAAAAAGAAGGTGAATTTGCTGGTATTGAAGGAGAAAAGTATAGGTATATGTGGGTAAATAAGGAAGACTTAAATAATATAAGATTTAAACCAGACTATATTATACCAATATTACAAAATATACCAGATAAAACTACTCATATAATAAAAGATGAAAGAAAATAACTTAAATATCATAAGTCACATAATATAATATTATTATGTGACTTTTATATATTAAAAAGACAATGTTTGTGATAGAATTATAATTGTAATTAGTTCAGATATTTAAGGGAGGCACATGGAAAACTATAATATAGAGTATAAGAGAGAAATTCCTAAGAAAATGAACCTATTAAAAGCAGAAATAGTTTCTTTTTTAAATAGTGAAGGTGGTGAAATATATTTAGGTGTTGATGATAATGGAATTGTAATAGATGAAATTATAGAAGAACATAAGAAAGAATGGGAAGAAATATTATCTAACTGGATTTGTAATGCTTTTGAACCAAATGTTTCAAAACTTATATCAATATATCCAGATGAAAAGCCTTTTAGGATAAAGATTAAAAAAGGAGATACTAAACCATATTATTATAAGGACCGGAGAAGGAATGAACTCAAGAGGTGTATATATAAGAGTGGGGAGTACAAAAAGAGTTGCAAGTTATGATGAAATAACAAGAATGGTAAAAATGAGACATGCACATGAGTATGAAACAAGACTATGTAATAGGTATGATTTAACATTTGATTATCTTAAAAAAAGATTAAATGAAAAAGGAATAGAATTTGATAAAAATGCATTATCATTAGTAGATAAAAATGAAAACTATAATAATGTTGCACTTCTTTTTAGTGACCAAAATGACACTATAAGTAAGTTTGCAGTATTTCAAGGAACAGATGTAGAAGTGTTTTTAGATAAGAAAGAGTTTAGAGGCTCACTTGTAGAGCAATTAGACAACATATTATATTTTGCAAGCTTATCTAACCGTAAGAAAATAGTAATAACAGGAAAACCAGACCATGAAGAATATTTAGATATACCTAAAATGGCATTAAGAGAAGTTATTGTAAATTGTTATTGTCATAGAGATTGGACTTTAAGTGGAGATATAAAAATTGAATTTTATGATGATAGAGTTCAAATATTTTCTCCACGGAGGACTTCCAGATGGATTAACACTTGAAAATATTAAACAAGGAATGGTGGCTAAAAGAAATAAGATTACAGTAGAGATATTAGATAAGCTAGATGCAATAGAAAACTATGCATCTGGTGTTAGAAGAATATTTAAAGACTATATAGGGTTTGAGAAACAACCTGAATATAGTATTTCGGATAATGGAATAATAGTAACATTATACAATATGAATTATAATGAAAAAGAAAATGTCGGAATAAATCAGGCTCAAAATGAGGTTATAAATGATGGAATAAATGATGGTAAAAAATTAAATAGTATCGAAAGAAAAAACATTATAGTAAAACTTATTGAAGAAAATGAAAATATTTCAGCAAAACAAATGATAGAAAAGATTAATGTTTCAAGACCTACAGTCGAACGTGACTTGAAAGAACTTAAGGAAGAAAATAAGATAGAGTATATAGGAAGTCGTAAATCAGGTAAATGGATAATACATACTCATAAGGAAAATGATGGAATAAATGATGGAATAAATGATGGAATAAATGTCGGTAAAAAAATGAATAGTACAGAAAGAAGAAATATTATATTAAAACTTATTAAAGAAAATGAAAATATTTCAGCAAAACAAATAATAGAAAATATTAATGTTTCAAGACCTACCATAGAACGTGACCTAAAAGAACTTAAGGAACAAGATAAGATAGAGTATGTAGGAAGTCGTAAATCAGGAAAATGGATAATTAAAGAATAGGAGAAAACATGTATAACTTGGTATCAAAATTCAAGCCAGCAGGTGACCAACCAAAAGCAATAAAAGAATTAACAGAAGGAATAATAGAAGGAAAAAAGTTTCAAACACTACTAGGAGCAACAGGAACAGGTAAAACATATACAATAGCAAATGTTATAAAAAATGTAGATAGACCATTATTAGTACTTGCACATAATAAGACACTTGCAGGACAGTTATATAGTGAGTTTAAAGAGTTTTTCCCAGATAATAGGGTAGAATACTTTGTTAGTTATTATGACTATTACCAACCAGAAGCATATATAGCACATAGTGATACATATATAGAAAAAGATGCAAGTATAAATGATGAGATAGATAAACTAAGACACTCTGCAACATCAGCACTTTTTGAAACAAGAAATATAATTATAATTGCATCTGTATCATGTATATATGGTTTGCGGAGACCCTATAGACTACAAAAATATGACAGTATCTTTAAGACCACGGTATGGTGGTAGATAGAGATGAGGTTATTAGAAAGCTTATAAACATGCAATATGATAGAAATGAGATAGAATTTAAAAGAGGTATGTTTAGAGCAAAAGGTGATGTACTTGAAATATATCCATCAAACCAAGAAGAGACTGCTATAAGGGTGGATTTTTTTGGAGATGAGATAGACCGGAGTATATGAGATAAATCCACTTACAGGTAAAAAAACGGTAGTAAGAAATCATGTAATGATATATCCAAACTCACATTATGTTACAACAAAAGATAAGATAGAAAAAGCAATAACTAGAATAGAAGAAGAGCTAGAAGAAAGAGTTAAATATTTTAAAGATAATGAAAAATATGTAGAAGCACAAAGAATAGCTGAAAGAACACATTTTGATATAGAAATGCTGAGAGAAACTGGATTTTGTCAAGGAATAGAAAACTATAGTAGACATATTGCAGGAAGAAAAGAAGGGACAGAACCATATACATTATTTAGCTATATGCCAGATGATTTTGTTTTGGTTATAGACGAGTCACATGTAACAATACCACAGGTAAGAGCAATGTATAATGGAGATAGAGCAAGAAAAGAAAGTTTAGTAAATTATGGTTTTAGATTACCATCAGCATTTGATAATAGGCCACTTAAATTTGATGAATTTGAAAAAAAGATAAATCAATGTATATTTGTAAGTGCAACACCTGCAGAATATGAAAAAGAACATTCAAATGGTAATATTGTAGAACAGATTATAAGGCCGACAGGACTACTAGACCCTAAAGTGGTACTTAGACCAAGTGAAAACCAAATAGATGACCTTATATCTGAAATACAAAAAAGAGTTAATATTGATGATGAAGATAAAAAAGAAAGAGTACTTGTAACAACACTTACTAAAAAACAAGCAGAAGATTTAACACAATATTTAAAAAATATAGGGATAAAAGCAGAATATCTACATTCAGATATAAAAGCGTTGGAAAGACTTAAGATTATTAAAGAACTTAGAATGGGTAAATTTGATGTTCTTATAGGGATAAACCTGCTTCGTGAAGGACTTGATATACCAGAAGTATCACTTGTAGCAATATTAAATGCAGATAAAGAAGGATTTTTAAGGTCTGAAAGGTCATTAATACAAACTATACGGAAGAGCAGCAAGAAATAGTAATGGTACTGTTATAATGTATGGGAATGAGATTACAGATTCAATGTTTGCCGCTATGAATGAAACAAATAGGAGAAGAAAAGTACAAGAAGAATATAATAAGGCACATAATATTGTTCCACAAACTATAAAGAAAGATATTAGACAACTTATATCAATTCGGAAAAGTTTATGAAGAAAAAATGGAATATGAAATATCAAGTAAAGAAGATATAGAAAAAGTTATATCTAAATTAACAGATGAAATGATAACATATGCAAAAGAATTAAACTTTGAAAAAGCGGCAGAAATAAGAGACAAAATTAAAGAATTAGAAAAGATGACAGAAGAATATTAAATAAAAATTAAAAATATTGACGCCTATAATATTATTATAGGTGTTTTAATATAT
>CALIMU010000018.1 GCA_938045355.1 uncultured Clostridium sp.
TACATTCATAAAAATTTTTACTGTATTCGCTTCACCACTACTTAGAACTTTTTTTATTTCTTCAACATTATCATTTTTGCTTCCACCAAAATGAAATCCAAAATTCACAATTGACTTTTCTCTAGCCAACTTTTTCTTTTCCAGTAAATTTTCCAATGTTGTAGTAGTAGGAATCGTATTTGGCATATCATAAAAAGTCGTAATACCAGCTTTGGCACACGCACGTGAACCTGTTGCAAAATCTTCTTTATACGTAATTCCTGGCTCTCTCATGTGTGTGTGCACATCAATAATTCCTGGCATTACTAACTTTCCTTCAATATCAATAATTCGTGCATTTTCATTATTTTTAAATCTGCTTTCATCAATGTTTTGAGAAATTTTTTCAATAATTTCTCCATTTATCAAAATTTCAATTTTTTTTCCAAAAACATCTATTCCATTTTTTAAAATGATAATTTTATCATCTTCCATTTTTACTCCTAAATTTTATAAAATAGACTTTGCACTCCTTTAATATCAATCAACTTTTGAGTACAGCTTTAAAGGAGTATTACGTAACGTTTTTATCTTCCTTCCAAAGTTTTCAGCATTCTTTCCATTCTTATAAGCTGAAGTCTCATTTTTTCGTCTGAAGAAAGATCTTTTTCCTTGGTTTTTCTGCTTTTTTCTTCTGCTTTTTGACGTTTTGTCTTTACTGGCTTTCTGTTCTTATTGTTTTCTGCTCTTGCAGGCACAGTTTTTCTTACAGTTTCTGCCTTTACTTCGTTGTTTTCTGCTGGTGCCAATGATTCTGGAGCTGGATTTTCTGCTTCTTCGTCATTTTTTGGCTCCTCAGAATCTGCTTTTGTATTTTCTGCAGGGGATTTTTCATTCTGAACTTGTTTTATTTCTGTTTTCTTTGCTGTTTCAGCCTTTGTGTCCTTAATTTCGCTATATACAGCCTGACTTGTTAAAAATACTCCTAATAATAGTAATAATGCTTTGTTTTTCATAAATTTTTTAAAAGTGTCTACCCAATACGGATCTATATTCCCATAGTCCATATCAATTCTATCTATTGCATCATCAATAGTAACACCTTTTTTCTTTACCAAATTATCTATTTGAGATATCATAGAAATCGTATATGTTGTTTGATAATTGGCATATTTTTTTATGCCAATTGGGTATCCTTTACCATCATATCTTTCATGATGAGAAAGTACACCAGAAATAATTATCTCCGTATTATAAACCTTATCATAATATTTATTGATAACTTCTAATCCCAATCTTGTATGCTTCTTCCAAATTCTTTCTTCTTCTTTAGAGAAAGGTATCCCTTCCTCTTCTTTTTTTAATATATCAATTGGAATCATTGCTTTTCCTACATCATGTACTTTTGCAGCAAGCGAAGCTTGTTCAATTATCTTCCGGTTTATTCCAGCATATTCTAAAAATAAACTTAACACTTTAGAAACTCTTTCACCATGTTGGTGAATTTCAGGATAATTTTTTTCAATAATGTTTAATAATCTTAACATCTCTCTCATTCCCTTCTACAAAATAACCAAATTAGGTCATCTCTTAAATTTTTTCATTTTTATGTTTTTTACTTTATCTGTATGATCATATTTAAACATATTATATAAAAAAATGCAAGCATTTTTATATCTTGCATTTTTAATTAATCTATCATACTATCTCTTTTATCTTTTATATTCTTATATATAATTATTGAAAAATTTCGTAGAAATTCTTAAATACATATCCTTCAGCTTTAAGTCTTTTTATGATTTCTCTAGCAGTTTCTGGTGTTGCATGTTTGTCTCCTATATCATGCATCAATACAACTAAACCTGTTTCACCTTTTCTTGAATCTTCAAACTTCTTAAGTTGTACATCTGTTGTTTTTTTACCTTCTGCATCTCCTGTAAGTGCATTCCAATCTAAACTCGCAATCCCTTTTTCTCTTAATACTGTTTTTATTTGTTTTTTTATCTTATTATATACTCCTCCATAAGATCCTCCTGGGAATCTAAATAAGAATGTATTATATTCATTTCCGAAGTACTTTTTTAATTTCTGCTTCTGTATCATTAAACTCTTCTAATAATGCATCAACACTTGCATATATTTTAGAATATTTATGTGTATAACTATGGTTTGCTATATAATGTCCTTCTTCATAAATTCTTTTTAATTGTTCTGGATGTGTCTTTACATTTTGTCCTAATACAAAAAAGGTTGCCTTTACACCTTCTTCTTTTAATACATCTAATACTTTTGGTGTTATATTACTTGATGGACCATCATCAAATGTTAGATATGCCACTTTTTCTTTTTTTGAATAAATATCTAATATCTTACTTTCAGCATCTGCTCTTTTTACTGGATATTTTTTTGTATTTGTATTTATAACTGGTTTATCTTTTTCTGTTTCTTCCGTTGGTTTATTAGCATCTCCTGTATTACCTGATTGGTTATCTTTTTCATTTTCTTTTTGTTTATTTTGTTCTTCTTCTTCTTTTTTCTTGTTTTCTATATTATTAGCTTCTTTTTTCAATCTTTCAGCATTTTGTTTATCTCTTTCTAGATTTTTATTGCTAATATATATTACAATACTTGCAATTGCTATTACTATTAAAGCAATAATTATTATAATTTTATATATATTATATTCTTTTTCTCCTTTTCCATGTTTGCCTTTTTTAGAGTATAGATGTACATATATATCTTCTTCCATAGTCCTATCATGTCCTCCTTTCTTTATTTTATATTTATTAATTTAAAATTAACATAGTCTGATGCTATTAATTCAAATTTAATATTATCATATTTTTTAATTAAATTTTGATCATTTAATATTCCATGTAAATGACCATAATAACACATTCTTATATCTTCTTTTTTTAAAGTTTTTATAATATCATATTCACCTAATTCTTTATCTAACCCTTTTTCAATATATTCTTTTGTCATAGGTGGATAATGAAATATTGCTATTTTCTTTTCTATTTCTAATTCATATTCTTCTATTTTTTTATTCATATCCTGAATCGAATTATTTAATCTTATATTTTCTTTCCTAATATGTTTAATCTCTTCAATATCTTTAATTTCCCAGCCTCGTGTCCCACAAAAAGCTATATTTTCTATTATATAGGAATTATTATATAGGAAATCAACATTTTTTATACCATTTTTTTCTAAAAATTCTCTATTTTTTTTTATACTTGACCACCAATAATCATGATTTCCTTTTAAAAGAATCTTTTTTCCTGGTAATCTATCTATATATTTAAAGTCTTCTAAAGCTTCTTCAAGTTTCATTGCCCATGAAAAATCACCTGCTAAAAACACAGTATCCTCATCTTTTACTACTTTTTTCCAATTTTCCTCTAATCTTTCTGTATGATTTTCCCATACATTCCCAAATATATTCATTGGTTTGTCTACTCCAAAAGATAAATGAAGATCACCTATAATATATATCATATCATTCTCTTTTCTATCTTATATTCCTATTACCTATTGGTAAATTAGGTATTGCATCTAAATCTTTATCTGCAAAAATATTATTAATATAATTATAATATCCGTTGTGATGCTATCATAGCTGCATTATCTGTACATAACTTAATAGGTGGATAATATACTTTTATTCCTTCTTTTTTAAGATCATCCATCCTACTTCTTATATATGTATTTGCAGAAACTCCTCCTGCAACTACAATGATTTTTCTATTTCTCTCTTTTAAAACTTTTCTTATTCTATCTATTAATACATCTGCAACCACTTTTTGAAAACTTATACACAAATCTTCTTTTCTAATTGGTTCTTTTGAATTGTGTACAAGATTTATTATTGATGTTTTAATACCACTAAAACTAAAATTAAACCCTTCAACTTTAGGATATGGTATTTTATCTACATATGTCTCTTTACCAATTTTTGCAAGTCTGTCAACTTTAGGTCCACCGAGGATATCCGGAGTCCTACAACTCTTGCAACCTTATCAAATGCTTCCCCTACTGCATCATCCATAGTTCTACCTATTATCTCATATGATGTGTAATCTTTTACATCAACTAAATGTGTATGACCACCAGATATTATCATTGATATAAACGGTGGCTTTAGTTCTGGAAATTGTATGTAATTTGCAGATATATGTCCTTCTAAATGATTTACTGGTATAATCTTCTTATTATATGTATATCCGAAGTCCTTTTGCATATGATACACCGAACTAAAAGTGCACCAACAAGTCCTGGTCCTTCTGTTACAGCTATTCCTGAAATCTCATTAATAGTTATTTTTGCTTCTTCTAATGCTTTTTTCACAACAAAACTTATTGCTTCAACATGCATTCTTGATGCTATTTCTGGTACAACCCCTCCATATTTTTCATGTTCATCAATTTGTGAATTTATAATATTTGAAAGAAGCTCTCTTCCATTTTTTACAACTGCTGCTGATGTTTCATCACAACTTGTTTCTATACCTAATATATATATATCTTTATTCTTATTTTTTTCTTTTTCTTCTATCTCTCTTTTTTTATCTTTATCATCCATGATATTAAATCACTTCCCATTTTAATTTATTACTAATATTATTCAAATATTATTTATTTGCATTAACAATTTCTAAGATTTCTTCTTTTGAATGAACTCCTAAAACTCTTTTTTGTTCTTTTCCATCTTTATAATATATAAGTGTTGGAACAGATCTTATTCCATCCATCATAGCTTCTTCTTCAAATTGATCAATATCTACTTTTATTATTTCTAAATCTTTATCTGCTTCTGCTACTTCTTCTAATATTGGTGAAAGCATTTTACAAGGCATACACCATGTTGCAAAATAATCAACCAATACTTTCTTATTATTTTTTATTTCTCTTAAATTTTGTCCTTCTTCTAAATGTTTTAACATATTTTCCCTCTTTCTCTTTTTTTCATAATTAATCATTTATTTAATTTCATTATAAATTGATTGTATTTTTTCTACTCCTTGATATCCATATACTGTTTTAAATACTTTTTTATCTTTTATTGCAATTAATGTTGGCATAACCCTTACACCATATTGTATTGCAGTTTCTCTATATTTATCTATATCAATTTTATATATTTTTACACCATTTTCTAATGCTTTTGCTATTTCAGGTTTCATAAGTTTACAAGGTTCACACCATGTTGCATGAAAATCTAATAACATATTTTCACCTTTTTCTAACTTTTCTTTTAATATTTCTGGTGTTATTTCAATCATTTCATTTGCTTTATCAATTTTTTCTTGTTCTTCTTTACTTAGATTCTTATTATAACTTTCATTTTTTGTTACTGTTTTTCCTTGTAAATTTTCATTTTTTTTAGTTTGATTCATATTATTATTTACTACTGCAAGTATTATTACAAATAGTACTATTAATATTATTGCTATTAATGATATTACCATTTCTTTTCTATTTTTATTTGTATCTTCATTTATACTTTTATTTACTTTTCTAACTCTTTTATTTTTATCTATAACTTGTTTTTTTTGATTATTTTTTTCCATATTT
>CALIMU010000019.1 GCA_938045355.1 uncultured Clostridium sp.
AATACTAACAATAACAATAATAATAATAGTAATAATAGTAATAATAATAAATCTACAAATGATACTGATAAAGATAAGAAAGAAAAGGAAGATAAGGAGAATAAGGAAAAAGAACAAGAAGATATAGAACGGAAAAGTAGGAAAAAGTTTTAAAATTGATCAAACAAATCCTATAAGTGATTTTTTGGGAGATATAGGAACAGGTATAGGACATTTATTAAATGGTGTTTTAGGTATAATATTTTTTGTCTTATATTTACCAGTAGTTATACTAGTTATAAGTATAATGGCACTTCTTACAATATTATTACAAGATTCAAGTAAAGATGCAGGAGCAGGAGAAGCAAAATCTGGATGGTTACTAACTCCAGACAAGATATTTATGAATAAAGTACCTATTACAAATATAGAAATATTTATAAATGGTAGTTTAGCAGAAAAAACAAAATTATCAGGATTTGTAAATGCAATTGCATCATGGTATAGAGTTATATTTTTAATATCTATAGCAATATTATTCTTTATTCTAATATATCTTTCAATAAGAGCAATGACATCTTCTCTTGCAAAAGATGTTGCAGAAATAAAAATGATGTTTTTAAATTGGATAAAGAGTGTAATGATATTGTTCTTGATGATATTTATAATTGTAGGTGTAATATCATTAAATTCAGCATTTGTATCAATAATAACAAAAAGTTTAGTAAATGAGAGTAAAGCACTTGAAAATCAAGTTATGGGTCTTGTAGCAGGAATATTAAGTTTTAATTTTATAAGAGAAACGATAAGTCTTGTAATATTATTTATAATATTATTTCAAACACTATCATTCTTAAGTGTATATGTTAAGAGACTTATAACTATAGGTTTTTATATATTAATTGCACCTATAATTTCAGTTGCATATGCAATTGATGTTGTTGGGGATAAAAAAGCACAAAGTATGAGAAATTGGCTTACAAAATTTATGGGACTAGTTTTTGTACAACCATTCCACTTATTATTATATACAATATTTGCAGGAACTGTTTTTAAGGTTGCAAATGCATCTGGTGGGATAGGAGGTCCTGGAGGTATAGTAACATTTACACCAGGAGGATTAAATTTCGGATTATTAATATTATTACTTGCATTTTTTAAATTTTTTAAAGAAGCAGAAGAAATTCTAAAAGAAATGTTCCAATTTGATAAAGAGGTAAGTTTATCAAAAGGAGCAGGGTTTGCTAAGATGATAATATATGATCAAGGATTTAAGAGAATCGAAAAAATGGGGTCTAAGAAAAAAGATTCAGATAACTCAGAAAATGTACAAAAGCCTATATATATTAAAGCAAAAGAAATGTTTAATAATAAGAATAATAAACAAACAAATAATACAACAAATCAAAATCAATCACAAACACAACAATCTACACAATCTGCAGGAGGTTTAGGATCAGCAGATAATGATACACAACAAACAAGTGCAGAAGAAACTAAAGCTAAAAATAAATTCATGGAAACTGTAGGAAAGACTACAGGAAAAGTATTTAATAGTAAAGCTGCAAAAGCTGTTAAAAATACTTATGTTTTTGCAGGAAAACATATTGCGCCAGCGATAATACGGAGGTGCAGTAGGATTTACTGTTGCAGATAAAAACCCAGTAGATGAAATTATAGCAGGTGGTGTTGTAGGACATGCTATAGTGAACAAAGGAATTCTTCCAAGAGTAAATAATCAATTGAAAAAAATGGATTTACATAGGGATTATGGACAAAATGCACAAAAGTCTAGTAATAATGTTGAAGATCAATTACACAATATTGAAAAAATAACAGGACAAAATTTTGATAATGCCACAGTTGAAGGAAAACAAAATATTGCAAATTTCTTAGAACAAGTTAAGAGTAAGATGGATAATGGACAAATAATGAAGGATTTATCTACAGCACTTGATAAATATAGAGAACATTTAATGAAATTTGAGAATAAGACAAAATTTGAAGCAGATCTGCTTGTAACAAAGAAATTAAATGAATTAAAAGAAAATAAGATTGATTATACAAATATAGAAGGACCAGAAAAAGATTTAGCGCTTGCATACAATCAAACAAAGATAGCAAGTGAAATAAGTGAATTTAATACAACAAATGCACCAATTAATGGAGATTTTAGAGATGTAGAATCATTATTACTTTCTGGAGGAACAAAAACTTCTGGAGATACACAAAAAATTAGTCAAAGAGAAGAATATAGGACTTTCAAAAATGAGATAAATGAAGTTATGTCAGAAATGAAAGAATATATGGAAGAAAATAAAAAGTTAAAAGAAAATATTGAAAAAATGATGAGAGCAGGACTTGATAAAGAAGAAGTAATGCAAAAATATGAGAAAATTCAGAAAAAAGTAAAAGTATTTAAAACTAAAGTGGAAAAGAAAGCGTTAAAACAAGACATAACAGATAAAGAACGTGAAGAATATGAAAGATTAATTACAAGAATTGAAACAAATGAATTAGGTAGTGTAAAAGAAGAAGAATATAAGAAATTAGTATTAGATACATTTGAAGGAAATACAGGAAATGAAGGAAACAGAAAAGAAGAAGAAAATTAATAAAGATGAAAGAAAGATTAAAATAATTTTAGGAATAATGTTAATACTTTTTGTATTAACATTGGTCTCATTTGTAATGTTAATTACAAAACTCTTTGAAAAAAAAGAAGAGCCTAAAGTCCCATATGTTAAAGGAATAGAAAAAAATGAAAAACTTGTGGAAAGATTAAAAGGGAAAAGTGAGTATGCAAGAATGAAAATATATTTAGGAGATATTGTTAAAAAATTAAATGAGAAAAATTATTCAGAGGTATATAAAAGACTTGCACCAGAATATAAGAAAAAATATTTTAATAGTTTAGAAGAGTTTGAAAAATATTTTAAAGACTATTATCCAGATTCATTTAGCATAAAACATGTTAATTTCGAAGCAATTGGGGATTATTATGTTGTAGAAACAGATATTATAGCAAACAATTCAAATGAAGATAATAAAAATAAGAAGGGATTATATTTTGTTTTTAGAGAATATGATTTTAATGATTATGTATTTTCATTTAGTAAAAATAAATAATAAAATGGGAGAAAAGTATGCTTAGAAGATTATATACAAATATTAGACTAATAATAGGAAGATATTTAAGAGAAAATATGCTTAAAATTATCATAATATTAGTTTTAATATTATTTGGTACAAGTATATATAATATGATATTAAATTATAATACAGAAGTAAGGCCAATAGTAACAAAAGATATAGAAACACCAGTAATATCTAATCAAAAGTTTCCTTCAAAAATACAAGAAGAAGGATTAAAGAAAATAAATCAATTTTTAAATTATGTTAAAGAAGATAAAATAGACTTAGCTGCTGAAATGTTAACAGAAGATGCAAAATATTATTCTTTTAAAAATAAAAAAGAAGCAATAGGTTATATTATAGAAGTATATAAAGGCAAGAAATATGATATTAAACCATATGCAAAAGTAGGGAATGATTATATATATCAAGTTAAAGTTTTTGAAGATATTCTTGAAACAGGATTAACAAATACGATATATTCGTTTACTGATACAAAAATGATTATAAAAAATGAAAATGGTAAAATAGGATTAAATATTAGAGGATATATAGGAAAATATAAAAGTTCTGGATTTTATGAAGACAATAATTTAAAGGTAAATATAAAAGGAAAAAATGTTTGGGTAGAACATGAAGATTATCTATTAGAAATAACAAATAGAACTAATAATTATCTTGTGTTAAAAGATAAATCAAATAATACTGCACTTGCTGCAAGTCTAGAAGTTGGAAATAGTAATAGAAAATTAATTGATGAAGAAAATATAATATTAAAACCTTTAGAAACAAGAAATATATTATTGAGATTTCCTAAAATGTATTTTGCCGATAAGGATGCAACAGCAATTAATTTAGATTCAATAAGGGTTATAAAAGATTATAATGAAATCTCAAATAGTAATTTATCTGATGAAAAATTAAAACAAAAGAATATATCAAATACACTTGCAGAATTTAAGATTAGAATAGAAATAGAAAAATAGAAAGTGCAGGTAATATATGATAACATATTATGAAATATTAGAAGTTAGTAGGATGGCATCAAAAGAGGTAATAACTAAAGCATATAAGGTTTTAGTTAGAAAATATCATCCAGATTTAGAACAAGATGAAGGAAAGAAAGAAGAAGCGAAAGAAAAGATGGTTAGAATAAATGAAGCATATGAAACTCTTTCAGATGATGAAAAAAGAAAGAAATATGATGATACAATAGCCATATTAGAAGAAAAAGAAAGAATAGAAAAAGAAAAGAAAAAACAACAAGGTAAGACTCAAAATGTTAATAGAAATATAGATAATGTTAATAGTAACAATAATATTAGTATTAATAATATAGATAATGCTAATAATTTGAATAATGATACAAAGTTACAAGAAGAGATGCAAAGGGCAGAAGAAGAGATACAAATGCATAAACAGAATATTGTAAATCAAATGTATGAGGATTATTATAATACTCTAAGAAGGATGGGATATAAAGTTGTAACTGTAAGACCTTTAAAAGAAAGGATAAAAGCATATGTGATAGCTGGTATAGTGATATTACTGTTAATATTAATATATAATATTCCATTTATACGAGGATTTATATATAGTAAAGCATATGGAACAGTTTTTGAATTACCAGTAAAATTATTGGATGTTATTTTAACATTACCAATAAGAATGATACGATCATAATTGGAGAATAGAATGGAAAAAAATGAAAAGAGATTTTTAATAATAGGAATAATAATTGCAATAATATTATTTTTAATACTTGTGGTATTTGGGATTATTTTTTATTTAGGAATTATAGATAATAATAAAAAAGAAGAAAAGATAAATAGAAAAGGAAAAGAAACAGCTACAGTTCCATCAGATAAGAATTTTGTTGAAGATAGAGATGAAAATGTAATAAAAAATAATGGAAATATAAATAACACTACTTTTAAAGATTTAAGAAATATAGATTATTCACTAGGTGAATCATATCAATTTAGAGATATACGAAAAGGTGAAAAATATCTAGAAATAGTATTAGATAATAATGAGAAGATTGAAGCAAGACTTTTTGGAGATATTTCTAAAGATGCAGTTTCAGAATTAGAAAAGACAGAAAAAGCCGGAATATTGAAGAATTTCAAGATGAGTCTAGGAGATTTAGGAGAACTTATACCAATGTTTAATCAAAGAAATAATAATACGTTCTCAAGTGGTCATACAGATGAAATAAATTTTAATTTATTACCATATAAAGGAGCTATAGTAGTAGAAAGTTATACAAATGAAAAAGGTGAGGAAATTGGAGGATATTTCAAAATAATAGCAAGTACTTCAACAGATTCTAATAACCTATATATAAAAAATAAAGGGATAAATAATTCTATAGTAAAACAATTAGAAAAACATGGAGGAACATTACAAGGAAGATATTTAAGAAATGTTGTAATTGGTCAAATAACTAAGAATATAGAGGCTTTAGAAAAAAGAGTAAAAGAAATAAAAGAAAGCAAGAAGAAAACTGAAAATTCAGATAATAATATAAACAATTATTTAGGTATAAAAGAAATGAATATAAAAATAAAATAGAATATAGAACAAAAGATAAGTAAAGATAAGTGAGAAATAAAATGAAAGAATATGGGGAAGTAGATTTTTATAGAAATGATATTATAAAATATTATGATTTAGATAAAATTTTTAGAGATCAATTAAATTCATTAGATACATTAGATCCGTTTACAAGAAAACATAGTGAAAATGTAGGGAATTTAACTTGTAGGTTATGTGAAAAATTAAAATTGGAAAAAGGATTTACAATATATACAAGTATTTGTGGATTCATACATGATATTGGAAAAATGTTTATAGATCCTAAAATTCTTCAAAAAGAAGGGAAACTTACAGATGAAGAATTTGAAATAATGAAAACACATACAACTATTGGTTATAATATGTGTATGAAAGAACCTAAATTAAGACCATATAGTGCAGGTCCACTTTACCATCATGAAGCATTAGATGGAACAGGATATCCAAATCGGTTTAGTTGGTGATGAAATAATGTATGAAGGACAAATAATTAGGGTTGCAGATGAATTTGACGCTATAACATCAAAGAGACAATATAAGACACATATTGGAGTCGTAGATACTTTAAAAATTCTTATACAAAATTCAAAACCAGGACCTAAAAGCAAAAAAATTCAAAAAGGCTTTTTCAAAGTAGCTGTTGGAAAAAATAACAAGAAAATAGTACAAAAATTAATAGAAATAGTTGCAGAAGATACTGAATATGAAATATATATAAAAGCAAAACATTTAGAACATATAAAAAATGAGATCAAAAGGTATACAGATGCTTTTAAATATTATGAAAAAGCAGAAAAGGAAAATAAAGAATCTAAAAAAGAATATTATACAGAATATGCAAAAGGGTATCTAATAAGAGGAGAAGAATATGAACAGATACCTATATATTTAAAAGAAGCAGAAGAAACATATAAGAAAAGGACAGACGAGATAGAAAATTTAAGACAAGAATATAAAGTGATAAGAAAATTAAGGGTTTGATATTACGATTTTGTTAGAATATAATGTAATTGTAAACATTATAAAAGTAGGAGGCATGTATGAAGGCAGTAGTTGTAAATCAAGCATCAACAGGTGTTGAAATTGTTGATAGAGAATTAAGACCATTAGAAGAAGGGGAAGCTTTAGTTAAGGTAGAGTTTTGTGGAGTATGTCATACAGACTTACATGTTGCACATGGGGATTTTGGTAAAGTTCCTGGAAGAATACTTGGACATGAAGGAATAGGAAAAGTAATAGAAGTTGCACCAAATGTAAAAAGTTTAAAAATAGGTGATAGAGTTAGTATTGCATGGTTTTTTGAAGGATGTGGAATGTGTGAATATTGTACAACAGGTAGAGAAACATTATGTAGAACAGTAAAAAATGCAGGATATACAGTTGATGGTGGAATGGCAGAATATGTAATAGTAAAAGCAAATTACGCAGTTAAAGTACCAGAAAATTTAGATCCAGCAGCAGCAAGTAGTATAACATGTGCAGGTGTTACAATGTATAAAGCATTAAAAGTAAGTAATGTAAGACCTGGTGAATGGGTTGTATTATATGGAGCAGGTGGACTTCGGAAATTTAGCAGTACAATATGCTAAAAAAGCTTTAAATATGAAAGTTATAGCGGTAGATATTAATGATGATAAATTAAATCTTGCAAAAGAAGTAGGGGCAGATTATATTATTAATTCTTTAAATGAAGATCCTACTAAGAAAATTATGGAATTGACAAATGGAGGAGCACATGGAGCAGTTGTATCTGCAGTTGCTAAGGTAGCTTTTGATCAAGCAGTATATTCTGTAAGAGCAGGAGGAAGGGTAGTAGCAGTTGGGCTACCTTCAGAAATGATGGATATACCTATTATAAAAACAGTAATAGATGGGATAGAAGTCGTGGGTTCTATTGTAGGAACTAGAAAAGATCTAGAAGAAGCATTTGATTTTGGAGCAAGAGGAGTAGTAGTTCCAGTTGTACAAACAAGACCAATTGAAGATGCAATAAAAATTTTTGAAGAAATGGAAAATGGAACAATACAAGGTCGTATGGTAATAGATATGGATTATCATAATAAGAATCGTTAATAAATATAAAAATATGAATAATTACTGAATTATTAAAATAAAGAAAAGAGGAATTAAATTTCCTCTTTTTCTTTGCTTTCTTTAGTAGAATTTTCTTTTTCTTTGCTATAGTTATCTTTTTGTTTTTTTTCAAGATTATTCATATAATCTTCTATTTTCTTTCTAATATCTTCATTATCTAAAATTTCTTTTTGAGTATAATTACTATTTGTATATTCTTTATTATCTTCTGTTTCCTTTGTATTTTCTTTTTCTTCTTCTTTTCTATCTTCTGTATCTGTATTGTTCATGTTTTTAGAAGGATCATCATTTTGTTTTTGTTCTTGTTGTTCTTGTTCTTTTTCTTTTTCTTGTTTCTTTTCTTCTGATTCTTCTCTGTTTTTAGGTTCAGCTTCAGCTTTTTTATTTTCAGTATTGCCTTTTTCATCTGTGTTTGTTTCAGGTCTATCATTTTTAGCATTCTTTTCAGGCATAGGTACTGTTGTAAGTTTGAAGTTATCAAATTGATCTTTAAGCCATTCTTTTACTTTTGAAAATTTTTCTTTGAATTTATCAAAAAATCCAATTTTTTTAGGTAAGTTTTTTATATCTTCTTCCATAATTTTAGATTTGAAATCACTGTTATCAGATGGATCATTAATATCATTTTTAGAGTTATTAGTATTTTCATCATTTTCATCTTTTGATTTTGTATCAGTTTGTTGTGATTCATCTTTATTGTTAGATTGATCTGTTTTTGTTTCTTTCTCATCATTAGTTTTAGAAGTATTATCTTTAGAGTCATCAAAAACTTTTTGATCTTTAACTTTAGAAGTACTATTATAAACTCCATTGTGTCTATCAAGGATTACTTTAGCTTCTTTTACTGCAAGTGTTTGTAGTTCTTTTTCATAAATATGTATAGAATTTTGATATTCTGAGGCAATTTCCTTAATTTTACTTATTAAGAATTCTTCCTTTTCCTTTTCTAGTGTTTTAATTTTGTTTTCTAAACTAGATTTTGCTCTAGGATTTGAAGAATTATTAAGTAATTCTGTAAAGTTTGAAATTTGACTATCATATTTTTGGAATAAAGAATCTTTTGATATTTTTTCTGCTATGTTATTTGGTATTTCCGAGATATCTTTTGGATTATTTTTTAATAGTGTATCTATTTCTCTTTTTTCTAATATTTTAGCATCTTTTAATTCTTGAACTCTTCTCTTTTCCTCTGCATAAACTGCTATTTTTACTTCTGGATTTTCCAATAATTCTTCTTTTAGTTGCTCTTGTTCTAATTTCATATCATTAATATTTGTTTGAATTTCTTTAACTTGATTTGCCATAGAGGAAATTTCAATACTCATGCTTTGGATTTTGAAATTAAGAATTTTAATTTTATCGTCATCTTTTTGAACAGAGTTTTTTTCATATTTAAGTTCATTTTTTAATGTTTTTAATTCTGTGAATTTTTCAATATATGTTTTGTTATATAATTCAAAATCTCTATTATATTCATTTATTTTTTCTCGTATATTATTTTGTTTTGTTATAATTTGTTCTAAGTTTTCCATTAATTATCCCCTTCTTCTAAAGTTTTAGAAATCATGTTTTCTAATTCTATAAGATTATTTTCAAGATTATTATATTTGTTTTTTAGGTTTTCTAGTTCTATTGAAAGCTCAATGTTAGAAATATATGTATTTGATATTGTGTTTTCAGTTGAATTTTCCATTACGCCCTCCCATGATTTTATATTTATACATAAATATTATACTATAGAAGTGGATGGAAATAAAGTTATAAGGTTTCAAGTTGTAAAAAAGTAATAAATCTAGTATAATATATTTTAGTTAATTAAATAGGGGAAAATTATGACAGATGCAATAGTTAAAGGATTAAGTACCTTTCAACAAGTGTTAGTATGGATAATCAATTTGTTTTGGTTATACCAATTTATAATAAGCATAACATCATTGATTAAATTTAAAGAAAAACCAATGCTAACAGATAAAAAACACAGATTTATAATAGCATTACCAGCTAATAATGAAGAAAATGTTATAGGAAATTTAATAAAAAGTTTAAAAATGCAAGATTATGATAAATCATTGTTTGATATTTATGTGATAGCAGATAATTGTACAGATAATACTGCAGAAGTTGCAAGAGAAAATGGTGCAATAGTATATGAAAGATTTGATGAAACTAAGAAGACAAAGGGATATGCATTAAATTGGTTTTTAGATAAAATGAAAGACAAAAAAGATGATTATGATGCTCTTTTAGTTTTTGATGCAGATAATGTAGTTGATAAAAATTTCTTAAATGTGATGAATAAAAAGCTTTGCCAAGGAGAAGTGTTAGTACAAGGATATAGAGATATAAAAAATCCTACTGATACATGGGTTTCTGGAGGATATGCTATATTTTATTGGACAATGAATAGATTATATCATTTAGCAAGATATAATATGGGATTATCACCACTTATAAATGGAACAGCATTTATGGTAAAATGGGATTTACTTATTGATGAAGGATGGAATACAAAAACACTTACTGAAGATATAGAATTTGCGCTTATAAACATATCAAAAGGAGTTAAACTAGGATGGGCAAAAGATGCAATAGTATATGATGAACAACCACTTACTTTTAAGCAAAGTTGGAAACAAAGAGAAAGATGGAGTGTTCGGACATATTCAATGTGTTAATGGATATTCAAAAGATCTAGCAAAAGCAGTATTTAAACAAAAAACAATGATGAATTTTGATGCATTCTTATATATTTTGGGTATACCAATTATGATACTTACATTATTGTTATTGGGAGTAAATACAGTATTTTATCTAATGGGTGAAATGTCTATTACAGATTTAGCAATAAATTATTTAAGATATATTTTTGCTACATTTATAACACCAATGCTTGCAGCAATAGGTATAATATTGTTAGAAGGTAAAAAATTAAAACCTATGTGGAAAGCAATACTTATGTATCCGATTTTTATGGGTTCATGGATTGTTATAAATATAAAATCGATATTATTCCCTAATAAAAAGTGGGATAAGATTACACATAGTAAATCTGTAGGAATTGATGAAATTAATCATAATAATTAGAATTATAAAAAATAGTTGCAATAAAAAGCAACTAGTTTGCTGATATGGCGAAATTGGTAGACGCACAGGTCTCAAAAACCTGCGAGAAATCATGTGGGTTCGAGTCCCACTATCAGCACCATAGATAATAAAAAATACCTTATCATATAGTTAAAGTTAAACTATTAATAAGGTATTTTTTATTATTACTATTTTCTATTTCTCTTTTTTGCTGCTTCTGATTTTTTCTTTCTCTTTACAGAAGGTTTTTCATAGTGTTCTCTTTTCTTTATTTCTTGGATTATTCCATTTCTTGCACATTGTCTTTTAAATCTTTTTATAGCATCTTCAAGATTTCCATTATTAACTTTTATTTCAGGCATGATCTCACCTCCTTTATATTGAAACTTAATAAAGTTTAATATATTTATAAAAAAAAGTCAAATATTACAAAAATTTGAAAAAAATGAGATTAAACTCAAGTAAATATTTTTTTTGTGTTATAATATAATAGATTAGGAAGGATATCATAAAATGATAAGATATATTATAATAATAAATATAATAACTTTTTTTGTATATGGTATAGATAAGTATTTAGCATATAAGGAAAAAAGTAGGGTGTCTGAAAAACTATTATTAACTTTAGCATTATGTTTTGGTATAATAGGGGCACTTTTAGGAATGAAGATTTTCAGACATAAAACAAAAAAGAAATCCTTTAAAACATCTATAATTTTAATTATAATAATACAAGTAGTCACAGTATATTTTTTGACTTTAAATAAGAATGTTTTAGATGAAATCATAAAAATAGTAGGGATATGGTAGTAAATGGATAATAATGAAGATAAAAGATTTGATGAAAAAGATGAAAGAGGTTCATTTGATAGTCAAAAAGAACAACTAAAATCAAGGATAAAAGAACAAACAGTAGATAGAGCAAAAGAGAATATTAAAGAAAAGGCTCAAGAAAAATTAAAAGAAACAATAAGAAATGTTACACAAAGAGGTAATGGGGCTACTGGAACAGAAGGAGCAAGTACAGCAGGAGCAACAGGAACTGCAACAGAAACAGCGGGAGCCGCAGCAGGAACAGCGGGATCTGCAGCAGAAACAGCGGGAGCTGCAGCAGGAACAGCGGGAGCCGCAGCAGGAGCAACAGGAGCTGCAGCAGGAACAACAGGAGCCGCAGCAGGAACAGCGGGAGCCGCAGCAGGAGCAACAGGAGCTGCAGCAGGAACAGCGGGAGCCGCAGCAGGAGCAACAGGAGCTGCAGTAGGAACAGCGGGAGCCGCAGCAGGAGCAACAGGAGCTGCAGCAGGAACAGCGGGAGCCGCAGCAGGAACAGCGGCAGGAGCTGCAATAGGTGTAACAATAACGTTTGTACTTGTAATAATGTTGGTTATATTAATAATATTAGCAGTAATAGGTCTTGTTGCAGCACTTATGTTTTTACCATCTTTTACATTATCTACAGTTAAAGAATGGATTGAAAGTGCAATAAATGTAACAATGCAATGGCTTGGAGGAGGAGATTCGGCCAAATTCAAACAAGAAGAGATAGCACATGTTTTAGATAATGCTACATATATAAGAAGAATGGGATATAACCTATATAATGATGGATATATATATAAGAAATTAGACCAAATGGAAGTAGAAGCAAAAGCAGCTAAAACAAAAAAAGAAGTAGACAAAGAAACAGGTCTTGAAAAAGTAAAAGTAGGAGAAATAACTGATTCTGATGTGTATGTTCCAGAAGAAGGAATATATGAAGATGAATCTGGAAATGTAAAAGCATTATCATATGAAAATAGTCCACTTTTAATGTATACTTGGATAAATGGATATACATATTTTATTGATGAGATGCCAGGAATATGGTTTAACATAGGTAAAACATTAGGAAAAATAGGAGAAGCAACAGGAAATTTCTTTAAATGGGTTGGAGAAACGGTTGGATTATATAATCCTACTGAAGAAGATAAAAATAAAGCAAATGGTTCAATAAAGTTTCCAGGAATGCTTAAGATAAAAGATGAAAGTAGAAAAGGTTTTGTTGAAAAATTTGCTAACAGGGCACCTAAAGTTACAGTAGATTTAGATACATATACAATGAGGACAGAATCCAAGGACTTCTTTGGAAATAATAAAAGTAATGTTAATTATACATATGAAATTCAAGGATGGATTGGTAGATATGGGTTACCATTAAATCTATTAATTGCAATGCATAAAGCAACAAATGCACCTGATATGCTTGTAGAACTTATAAAAGGTACAAAATATGAAAATGGTCAATATGAAAAAACAAAGTTAAATATTGAATTACAAGAAATACATCGGAGTGGGAGCTATAGAATTAGAATTACCTAAAGATGTTGGATATAATGGAAAATTGTATTATGAAGGTGGTGTAGAAGCAAAAGAACCTATAGATAAGAGTAAGAAAATATTTTTTAAAACTGCAAAAGGGAATTTTTATGAAGTTACAAATAAGGATGCAGCAATAGATAAGAACGGTAAAGCTATAAGTACAGCGGGGAAAAATGTCGGAGTTGATGATGATATGGTTCAAAGAAATGGATTATTTGATCTTTATGATAAAGGACTTGATGAAGAAAAAGTAAAGAAAATATTTAAAACTATAACTAAAAAGTTTGGAAAAGCTAGTGGTACAAACATAATACATAAAGTTATTCCAAGATTAACACATAGTGAGAATCACTGGTATAGAGATATATATTTTAAGCAAAAGAAAGGTGATAAATATGTTGATATAGATGGTGATTATTTAATAAAGACAGGTGAAACATGGCTTAAAAGGGATAAAGATGGAAATGCAAAAGAAGAAGAATCAAAGAATGATTGGGATGCATATTCTCCAGGAACTGAAAAAGAAGCGAAAGAAATGTGGGAATCATTTAAAACATTAGGTGTACAAAAAACATTAACACCAATAACAGCAGCTGATGTTGATAATGAAAAATCTTCTAAAGAATTAAAAGAAGCAATTAATGATTTAACAGAGATTATAGGTGAAAATAGAATACAATTGGCTGAAACATATTTGGGACAAAAGTTTTTAGAAAAACAATATCAAGATGGTAGAAGGGGAATGGTAAATAAAAGGCTCCTAGATTTAATAAATAATTATGCTTGGTATAAATATGATGGTACAGAAGCAACAGCTACAAAAATAAATGAAGATAGAGAAAAGAATAAAGAAAATTTACTTCAAAAGTTAGAAACAAATACAAATCCTTTGAAAAAGAGAATAACTTTTTCAGATAATATAATACAAGCAGGAGCATTATTACAACAGTCAGATGATTTGGATTCAAAATATGCATACAAAGATTTAAAAGAATTACTTGTAGAATTAAAATACTATAAGAGAGATGATTTGAGAGATCCGGTAAGAAAAGTATTGACTTGGCCATTGTATAAGACAGGAATGGGTGAAACATGGCCAGCTGGAGAAAAAAATACAGAACTTAATAAATATGGTGTTAAAATATTATCAGAAGAAGCGGTTAAAGCAGAGTTTGGAGAAACAGAAAGTGTTTACGAAAAAACAGAACTTGAAAAGGTTAAGAATAAGATAATAGAAAAAGAACGTGAAATAGATGAGGCTAAGAAAGATTCTTCATCAAAAGAAACAGATAGAGATAAAAAAGTAAAAGATTTAGAAAAAGAACTAGAAAGTTTGAAAGATGAATATGAATCAACAAAACTTAGATTATTAGAGGAAGCAACAACAAGGATTGCAGCATCAGGAACAGATGAAGAACTTGCTAAAACATTACAATCATTGCAAACAGATCTTGCAAAAGAAACAAAAGAAAATGTTAAAAGTAGTATAAAAAAGAGAATTAAGATTATTGAAGATGAACAGAAAAAGAGAAAAGGTGAGGTTACAAAAGATAATAAATCAAATGAAAAATCAACAACAAAACCTTCAGAAAACTCAAATTCAGGTAAGAATAATACAAATGGAAATAATTCTTCGGGATCAAATTCAAACAAAGATAAAGATAAAGATAAAGACAAAGACAAAGATACGAATACCAATACAAATACAAGTTCAAATAATAATAATTCAAATAAAGGTATAAAAGATGATCCGGTATTTAGAAAATTAAAAGCAAGATATGGACAAGGATATAAGAAAGATGAATATGTAGTTGCACCAGTTACAGGTAAATTAGAAAAAGGGAAAAATGGAGAAATAATAATAAAAGCACTTGACGAAGATGATTTACCAAATGTCCCAGAAGGATATAAGAGATTTTATGAAACTGAATATAAAGGAATAATTGCAGGATATAAGATTAAATTAGAAGGAGTTGAACAAGGAATAGAAGAAAATAAAAGTTCATATAAACAACAAATAAGTAAAAATTCTATTTCAAAAATTGTGGATAAAGATGAAAGAGAAAAAGTAGAAAAAATTGAAAAAGAAAAGAAAGATGCTCCTAAAGTACATGGAGAATATGTAAAAGAGGGGACGGTTATTGGTAAAGTTAAAGATGCAGGACAAACAGGATATATCCATATTGTAATGTATAATAATGATGAAAGTATTGTTGATAGACCAGGGGATTATTTTGTTAGAGGAAAATCTGGTGGATTTGTTATAAAAATTGATGATAATTATGATACAAGAACTTCAACATATGATGGAGAGCTACCAGAAGAAATATTTAATGAATTAGATCCAGATGATCCAGAATCTGCAGAAATATTTAAGAAAATGTTTGCAGGATGGGTACAAGGAAAAGAAACAATTATGGAAAAAGATCCACAAGCTTTTCTAAATATGCAGAAAGAATATGGTGTTAATGCAATATTTGCAGCAGCAGTAACAATGATTGAAAATGGAGGAGGAACTAACCTCCAAATAGGTGGAGAAAATTACTTTAGTCAAAAAAATGGAACAGATGGTGGTTGGAGACAGTTTAGTGGTGTTCAAGATGCAGTAAATGCATTTGGTAAAAACATAGCAAGAGGAACTTATTTCTATAGGGCTGGAAAATATGATGTAAGAACTATAGGACCTACATATTGCGAAAGAAAAGAAGGCGCAGATAAACAATGGGAAGACTATGTTGTAGAATTTATGACAAAAGCTCTTAAAAAAGCAGAAGAGGAAGGATATTAGTATGAAGAAAAAGATAACAACATTTATAATATTTTTGATTATAGTAATAATATTAATGAGCAATATTCTTTCATATGCAGATGATGACTCAAAAAGTTTTAATATTATAGCAACCCCACCAATTACAACAGACAGAGTAAAAAAACTTAAAGAAAAAGAAGCAAAGGAAAAATCAGGTAAGGGTAGTATATTTTCAGAACTATATCAAGGGAAAAAACAAGAAACTATTGATCCTAAGGGTGAGAATAAGTGGAATGTTCAATTAATGCTTCAAAGTGGAATAACATTGCCATTTGGTTCAGGAACAGTATCAACACATGGCTGTGGACCTGCAGTATGTGCAATGATTATGAGTGCAATGAATAAGCAAAATGTATCAATAGAAGAATTGGCAGTAAGGTATAATAAATATAGTAATGCTAATGGTAGTGATATTGGTCTTTTAAAAGTAGCAGCATCAGAATTATCTAATGGAGCAATAGAAGTTCTAGAAACAGAAGATAGAAATGTTATGCTAGAAAATTTGAAAAAAGGAAATTTAGTAGCAGCTCTTGTAAAAGATTCTAAATGGGCACCTGATTATATCCATTGGGTTGTATATAGAGATATAACAGAAGATGGAAAAGTATATATAAATGATTCAACATCTATAGTAAATACAAATAGTGGACCATATAGTTTAGATGAATATGAAGGAAAAGCTATAAGGTATGCAGTGTTTGTAAAAAGAAGTAGATAAATAATATATATAAATATTGAATACACACCAACAATAATGGTGTGTATTTTTAAATATAAATTCAATAAA
>CALIMU010000020.1 GCA_938045355.1 uncultured Clostridium sp.
ATATATAAAGGGGAAGTGAGAAGAATAAGCGCAAAAGTAAAGATAATAAGTATTATATTATTAGTAGTTTCTATAATAGCAATTATAACAACATATATTGTTAATGATAATATTAGAGAGTTTATAGATACAAAGATATTAAAAAAAGAGATATCTGATGATAGTGTTAAAAATATATATACAAATTCTAGTGTTATACAAACAATGACACTTGCTAAAAATATAGTTACTTTGAGTTCTGGGGAACTTAAAGTTTATGATTTTGAAGGAAATGCTAAAAATACAATAAAAATGAAAATAGGTAATCCTATATATGATGTAGAAGATAAATATTTAGGGATAGCTGATAAAAATGTTACTAAAATATATCTTATAGAAGATGATAAACTTGTATGGGAAAAAACACTTGATGTAACTGTAGAGAAAATAGAAGTAAATAAAAATGGATATATGGCTGTAGTTACAAAAGATTCAGTATATAAGTCAGTTGTATTAGTATATTCAAATAAAGGAGAATTATTACTTAAGAGTTATGTATCAAATGGATATGTGATAGATACAGAAATCTCTCCAGATAATAAATATTTAGTGATAGGTGAAGTTGATTATTCTAAAACATATATTGAATCAACAGTAAAAGTTATAGATATTCAAAAAGCAATAAAGTCAGAAGAAGGTTCAGTTGTAAACACATTTGTAAAAGATAAATTACTTGTTAATCTAAAAATAAAAGAAAATTTAAGTATTATAGGACAATATTCAGATTGTGTTGTAAATATTGGATATAATAAAAATGAGAATAAAGAAATTTATAAACTTTCAAATGTATATATGGCAGATATAGAAAATACAAGATATAGTTTTGTGATAAAAAAAGAAGAGCAAGATGATATTATAAAATTAAAAAATACATATGTTTGTATTATATTTAATGAATCTGGTAATGAAGTTGCAAAATATAATATTGGTGATACAACACCTAAAAATGTTATTGCAAAATTAGATTCTATTGCAATAAATTTAGGAACAGAATTAGTTGTTATAAATCAGAATGGATGGATAAAAAAGAAGTATAATTCAACAAAAGAAATATCAAGATATGACTTAAGTAGTTATATAATAATTATATGGTATAATGATAAAATTGATATAGTAGGATTATAGGAAAGAGGATAAAATGAGTATAATGGTAGATTTAGCGGTAATAATATTAATTGGGATATTTACAATTGTAGGATTAAAAAGAGGGTTTGCAAGAGAGGTTATTGATTTTGTAATAGCATTATTATTAATTCCAATTTGTATTGTATTAATGATTCCAATTTCTGGAATTATTGTAAATACAACAAAAATAGATAAAACAATTAATAATTACATAGTAGAAACTGTAATTAGATTGAAAGATTCTGAAAATGTTTTAGAAAATAAGAAAAATGATGGATTATTAGAAACAGAAATCAATAAGATTATAAGACAAAATAAGGATAAAGGGATAGATGAAGTTGCAAAAATAGCAGGAAATAATATAACAGATGGAATAATAAAAGGTATTGCATTTGTTGCAACATATACACTATTAAGTTTAGTTATTTTAATATTTAAAAATACAATATTAGGATTAATAGAAAATATTCGGAATATTTAAAGGAACAAATAGTATTTTAGGTGGAGTATTTGGAGCAATAAAAGCATTGTTAATAATTTTCATAATCTTAACAATAGTTCAAATTGCAAATATAACAGGAAGAAATGATATTAAAAATACACTTAATAATACAGTTGTATTAAAGGGAATAGAAAGATTTAACCCTATAACAGGATTGTTATTAAAAAAATAGATGATAAGAGTAAGTGATAAATTGAATTTAGAAATAATTTAGAAATATTATATAAAATAATAGTGATAATAATGGAAAGATGTATATAATAAGTAATATTTTATTATAAAGGTATAAAATATACAAAAGAAAAAGTTGGAATAAAAATGGAAGAATTATTTGAAAATAAAAATATAGTATATATGTCTTCAACAGAGGTTTTTCAAGTAAATACAATAAAAGAATTGAATGACAAACTGTTTGGAAAAGATTATAATATGCTATCAGAAGAACAAAAGATAGAAAAAAGAATTAATCATATTAAAAATGAGATACTTGTAACAGATGTTGATATAATATCAAAAAAAATAATTAAAGAATATTCTGAACAATTATTAAATTGTATAATAGTTGATGATGAGAAATTGTATTATTTTGGGATATGTAAGAATGATATGGTAAGAATTTATGAAAAAAAGGATTCTAATATATTCTTAAATAATAAAATTGTAGCAGATGACTATTTTGAGGTATTTAATAATTTAAATGATAAGTATATATATATAGGTGATAAATATAAT
>CALIMU010000021.1 GCA_938045355.1 uncultured Clostridium sp.
CTTAAATTCAGATAAAGAATATAATAAAAAAGATAATAGTGAAGAAGTAGTCAATTTAATTAATGAAAGTTATAAAATATTAATAGAAAATATTTTTAATAATAATATCAATATTTATTCTAATGAAAATTATTCTAGACATAATATGTGGTGTATTATGAGAGATGAACGTATCAAAAAAATATTGGAGTTTATTGATAAATATACAGTTTTTAAATTTCTATCAGATTTTATTACTGAATCAATTGGGACATATGGGTATGGCTATGGATTTGACATAAAAAATTTTAAAGAAATAACTACATATAAATTTATTGATGGTATAATTAATAAGATAGATCTTAATAAGATTAGTGAAATAGAAAAAATGATTTATGAAATATATGATGAATCTAAAACAAATAAAGAATTTCGCATATATAGAGAAGAATATATAGAGTTAGGAAAGATATAAAATAAAGTTAAGAGGTAACCATGAAACTGTATGAATTGCTTATAAAACAAGAAAATGAAATTATAATAAGAATATTATGTTCAAAAGAAGAACTGATTAAACACATAGAAGAAAAAGGCTTAAAAAAAGGAAGAAAATTTAGATTAGATGACCATTATTTAATACCTAAAATATTAAAGGTAGAAGAATTAACAGTAAGAGAAATATTGTCGAAAGCAGTGATTATAAGGAATATAGACAATGATGGTAAAAAAGTTAATAAAATAACCTTTAAAAAGAAAAATATTAATGAAAAAGGTGAGATAGTAAGTTAAACAGCTGTGTGTGTTTTATATTATTATTTTAACACAAGGTGTTCTTTTTTATATTTATTGCCTTATATGTATTGGAACGCTATAAAAAAGTAAAAAAGTTTTAATTAATCTTATAGATAAATTGTATTGAAAAAGTGATACAATATATACAGAAGATAGGAGGTTTAAAAATGGCTAAAACACATATTTTACATATTAGGGTTGAACCTAAAGTTAAAGAAAAAGCTGAGGAAACATTGAATGATTTAGGATTATAAATTTCAGAGGCAGTAAATGTATTTTTAAATCAAGTGTGATATTAAATGAAGGAATTTCTTTTGAAATAAGAAAAAATAGATATAGTAATAGTACTATAAAAGTAATGGAAGATACTAAACATGGAAAAAATTTAAGTAATACTTTTCATAGTGTAGATGAAATGTTTGAGGAGTTAGAGAAATAGTGTTAGAAAGTACCGGAGTTTACCGGTACTTTTTGTTTCAAAACTAGTAAAATTATTGAGAAAAGGCCAGCTATATGATATAAACGAAGGTATATATGATAATTGGGGGATATATGGATATAGAGATAAGAAACAAGATAGATAGAATATGGGAATATTTTTGGACTGGTGGGATAACAAATCCATTATCAGTTATAGAACAAATAACATACCTACTGTTTATAAAAGGGTTAGATGATATAGAATTAAGAAATGAAAAAGATGATGTATTTTTAGGGATTACATCAAGTAGAATTTTTGATAAAGAACATCAAAATTGTAGATGGAGTGTATTTAAAGATTATGAAGCTGGAAAAATGTATAAAAATATGCAAGAAAATGTTTTTCCTTTCATAAAATCATTGGGGAATAGTAAAAAATCTAGTTATTCAAAATATATGCAAGATGCAATATTTATGATACCAACACCACTTATGTTACAAAAGGTAGTTACAGGGATTAATGGAATACCTATGAAAGATAGAGATACAAAAGGTGATGTTTATGAATATCTACTTTCTAAATTATCAACAGCAGGAACAAATGGACAATTTAGAACACCTAGACATATTATAAGAATGATGGTTGAACTTATGAAACCAACACCACAAGATATAATTGTTGATCCAGCATGTGGTAGTGCAGGATTTATGGTAGAAGCAGGAGAATATTTAAGAAAAAATCATAAAGAAATGTTTAATAATCCTAGAGAAATAGAACATTTTAATAATACAATGTTTTATGGATTTGATATTGATACAACAATGCTTAGAATTAGTGCAATGAACTTAATCCAACATGGAATTGAAAATCCTAATATAGAATATAAGAATGCTATAGGTGAAGAAAATGAAGATAAAAATAAGTTTACATTAGTTTTAGCAAACCCACCTTTTAAAGGATCTGTCGATTTAGAAACTATAGCAAAAGACTTACGTACAACAACAAACAAATCAAAGAAAACAGAACTATTATTCTTAGCACTATTTTTGAAGATATTAAAAACTGGTGGTAGAACAGCATCAATAGTTCCAGATGGAGTTTTGTTTGGAAGTTCAAATCAGCATAAAGCAATTAGAAAAGAAATAATAGAAAATCATAAGTTAGAAGCAATTATATCTATGCCAAGTGGTGTATTTAAGCCATATGCAGGAGTTTCTACTGCAATAATGATATTTACTAAAACAGGACAAGGTGGAACAGATAAAGTTTGGTTTTATGATATGACAGCAGATGGATTTAGTTTAGATGACCAAAGACAACCTGTTAAAGAAAATGATATACCAGATATAATAGAAAGATTTAATAATAGAGATTCTAATGAAGAACAAAATCGTGCTAGAACTGAAAAATCTTTCTTTGTTCCTAAAGAAGAAATTGTTGAAAATGATTATGACTTATCTATAAACAAGTATAAGGAAATAGTTATTGAAAAAAAAGAATATGAACATCCTAAGGTAATCTTAAAAAGAGTTATGGATATGGAAGATGAGATACAAAATATCCTTAAGGAATTGGGGGAACTATTATAATGGAGTTAATAAAAATTTTAAACAAGTTTGATAAAAGCAAAATAAAAGCAGGAGATGGGAGAAAAGATGGTATTTATCCATTATACACATGTAGTCCAAAGGTAAATAAGTTTCTTGATAATTATTTATATGATACAGAAGCTATCATTTTAGGTACAGGTGGTAATCCAGTTATAAATTATCACAAAGGAAAGTTTTCATATTCTTCAGATTGTCTAGTAGTACAAAGTAAAGGAAAATTTGAAAATAAGTATATCTATTATTATTTAATCTCTAAAATTAATGAGATAGCAAAAATGTTTAGAGGAGCAGGATTAAAACATTTAAATAAAAAAGAATTTTTTAAAATGAATATTGAATTAATAAATATAGAAGAGCAAAAGAAAATAATAAAGGAATTAGATTTAATTAATAAATTAATGGATTACAAGAGAAAACAGATAAAATTATTTGATGATTTCATCAAATCCCAATTTGCAGAGATGTTTGGTAATCCAATAATTAATGATAAAAAATTTGAATTTAAACAAATTGGAGAAGTCACAAAGATAGTTACAGGAACTACTCCAGATACGAATGATATTGAAAATTGGAATGGGAGAATTAATTGGATTACACCTGCAGAGATTAAAGATGATACACTGTATGTATATGATACACAAAGGAAAATTACTGAAAAAGGACAAAAAAGTAAAGCATTAACTTTAATGCCTAAAGGTACAGTTATTTTCTCAACAAGAGCACCTATAGGAAAAACAGCAATAGCAGGTAATGAAATGTGTTGTAATCAAGGATTTAAAAATTGTATATGTTCTATTAATATAAATAATATATATTTATACTATGTACTTAAGAATAATAAAATATATTTTAATAATCTTGGTACAGGAGCTACATTTAAGGAATTATCTAAAAGAGTATTTGAAAAAGTTAAAATTGCAGTCCCACCAATTACCCTACAAAATCAATTTTCTGAAATAGTTAAACAAATAGATAAAC
>CALIMU010000022.1 GCA_938045355.1 uncultured Clostridium sp.
AATATATATTAAATATATTTTCTAAACTTTCCCTTCCTACATTTTTTATATTTATATCAATAATACATCTTCATTTTAAAATCTAAAAGCAATAAAAAAATGATTAGTCTGGGTTTATTATAGTGCTAAGATTTACTGTAATACCTATTGTTCTTCCCGGCTCATACCATGAGTCTTTTGAAAAACTTCCTGTGGGATAACGGATAGCCGTTCCTCCATATCCTGTTGCTTTAAGTAACCTTATACTTCCAACATCTCCTTTTGTTTTAAGTATAAAAGTTCCAGTATATGGCACTCTCCAATATACCTTTTGTTGATTGTAACCTGTAAATCCTGCTCCTGGCCAAGCAACTTCAAAATATCCTCCGATGTCTTCGGCCTCCTCCCATTTGATTTACTTCTACTTCATTTCCTGCTTCTAATGTAATTCTAAGTATTAATCCTTCTTCTTTATTCACAACATTTGTTCCTACCCAGCCGAGACCAAGGTCTTCCGAACTTTGTATTGTTGTGCTTCTATTCTTCTACCACCTGGTTGTTTTCCAATATATGTTGCCCAATTTCCGTGCTCCATCTACTCCTACGTCACGAATTACTACTCCGATGTACATGTACTTTTACTGTTGCTCCGAGGTTCTCCTCTACCAGATACCCAATCATGTGTTGTATCTATATAATTTATACTTGGTGCCGGCATTTGTGGTAATTGTTGTACTATCATCCTTGACCATCCGAGACCAATCTCTTCCTCTTACTCTTTGTTGTGCTTCTACTATTGTATTTCCTCTTTCAAATCCTAAATGTGTCCACCATCTTCCGGCTCCCATCTGTACCTATTTCTCTTATAAATACTCCGATGTGCATGTACTTTTACTGTTGCTCCTGGTGTTGCCCATCCATATATATGGTCTTGTGCTGTATTCATTTGATCAATACTTGGATTTCCGAAGTGGTGGTAGTTGTACTACATTTGATACTGCTATACCACTCCATGGTCTACCTGTCTTCATTTGCCTTACTTCAATTCTTGCATTTCCTCTCTCAAATCCTATCTCTAAATTCCATCTTCCGGCTTCCATCTGCTATAACATTTTGTCTTATTATTCCGATGTACATGAACATCTACTGTTGCTCCTGGATCTGCCCATCCCCATACTCTATCATGACTTGAATCAACATAATCTATTCTAGGTATTCCGAAGTGCTGGTAACTGTACTACTGTCCTTTTTACTTCTTCACTATTAGGTCTATCTGGTAATTCTTGATATGCTATTATTTCCTTACCTGCTTCTAATAATCCTGTATCAATTTCCCAATCTCCATTTCCATTTACACTTACATATCTTTCCAATTTACCTGGAATTTTTACATATACCCTTGAATTTGGAACTCCTTTTCCTGTAACTTTAGTATCATCTGTATCTACTTCATTTATTCTAGGTTTTGGTGCTGGCATCGCCCTTACAACTATTGTTTCTACTTCATCTGATTCCATTCTCCTTGGAGTTAATTGTCTTACTATTATTTTTTTACCAGTTTGTTGTGCTGGTATTACCACTCTATAATCTCCATTTGTATCTACATCTGCTATATATATTTGACCATCTTCTAATAATATCTTTATTCTACTTCCAGCTAATCCTTTTCCTGTTACAAATTTATGATTACTCTTCACCTCATTTATTGTAGGTTTTTCTCCTTTTGCCATTCCCACTATTGTTGTCACTATATCACTTGATATTTTATCATACATACTTTGTCTTCCTGCAACAATAGTACCTTCATGTGGATCATTTACAGGTATACTATATCTGCCTTCTGAATTAGCCTTTCCTGAATATTCTGTACTTCCTATTACTATCTGTATATCTGCACCAGGTCTTGATGTTCCTGTAACAAAGGTATCTGTATTTAACACTTCATTTATTGTTATCTTTTCTAATTTTGCTTTTACTACCTCTACCTTTACATCTGTACTTATAATCTTATCTTTTTCTTTTTGTGTTACAGATATAATTGTTCCAACTTGTTGAACTGGTATTGGTATATTCCAAAGTGCATCATTACCTACAATAGTCTTATATTGTGTACCTCCGTATATTTACATATATTTCTGCACCTATTTCTCCGTGAACCTGATATTTTAGTATCTTCATTTGTAATAGAATTTACTAAAGGTTTAGCACTTTCTTTTCCTTCTTGTTTGAATCTTTCTCTTATTTTATTTTCAAACTCTTCTTTTTTTATAAGTTCTATATTCCTATTTTTATCCCATATATATCCATCTCTTATTTCATAATATGTTGTGAACCCTTTACTTTTATATAAATCTTCAAATTTAAAATCATTTCTTTTGTTTACCCTATCTGGTATTATTAAATATGAAATTTCTGTATATGATCTATCATATAATTCTGATAAAGCATTATTATAGTTTGTTGTCTTCGCTTTATCAAATAATCCATTCTCTCCACTTACTAATGATATTGCAATAGCTGCAAGTATTATCAATATAATTATTGTAATAACAAGAGCAATTAATGTTATACCTTTTTTTGTTTTTTTCATAATCCCACCATCATTCCCCTATATTTATAATCATCTTTTTTAATATTAATAATATTACTAATAACTAGTCTTTATTGTAAATATTTGTAACATGTTTCAATTTATTTGTAAAAATAATAATTTATACTTTTTTAACTTTTATACTAGTAATATTATTATAAACATTGTATAATAATATTACCTACAAGGTACGAATTGTGTTATTTTTAGAACCTACATGTATTGAAAGGGAGAATTACTTTCGGTGTGGCGTGTATAACTTCTTATGATTTTATCCCATAAACACTGAGGCTTCGCCCACCTGTTTAAGACAGGCTTCTTAAAAAGCACTATAAAAACGGCCATTGTGGGTCTTTTTTTATACCCTAAATTGTTATCTTATTCTTTAAACTCTCATATTTTGCATCACCAATCCCTTTAACCTCTTTTATATCTTCTATCTTCTTAAATTTTCCTACATTTTCTCTATAATCTATTATCTTATTTGCTGTAGATTCTCCAATACCTGTTATTTGCTTTAATTCTGATATATTTGCTGTATTAATATTTATCTTACTATTGTTTTTCATTATACTCACATTATTTCTATCAGCTTTTACATTTTGTCCTTTTCCACTTGAATTTATATTTATATTATTATTATTTTCACTATTCTTTTCTTCTGAGACACTTGGTATATATATTTTATCTCCATCTGATAATTTGGCAGCTAAATTTATATTTTTTATACTATAACCTTCTTTAAATCCACCTGCTTTATCTATTAATGTTTTTATTCTATCATTTTCCTTAATTTCATATACTCCTGGATTATTTATATATCCATCAATATGTACAAATATACCTCCACCATTAACAATTTGTTCTTTACTATTATCATCTTTTTGTTCTTTATTTTCTTCATTTTTATCATTGTCAGTATTTATACTACTTTCTACGTTTGTTATCTTATCATTATCCTTATTTTCAAATTCTTTTATCTTGCCTAAATTTATAATCATAAATATAATAACAGCTATTACAATAACTCCTATTATCACATAATCTTTATCAATTTTTTTAATCTTAGTTATTATTTTTTTAAATTTTTCTTTTAATATGTTAATATCCATTTTTTACATTCTCCTTTATTATTTTTATTATTATTTAATTATTAAAATAGTTATAACTATTCTGATAGCGGTTCTTCTGATTATGTATTGCAGTATTTA
>CALIMU010000023.1 GCA_938045355.1 uncultured Clostridium sp.
TAATTTAAAGGAAATACCATGTATTAAATAATTTTAATATATGGTATTTTTGCTATTTACTCACAGTATAATTCTTTAATATACTACACTAATATGATATAATACAAAAGATAATAAGAAAAAAGAGGAGAAAGAATTTTGAGAATATTATTAGATGCAATGGGAGGAGATAATGCACCAAAGGCAACAATAGAAGGTGCATTAGAATATGCAAAAGATACAACAAGTAAGATTGTGCTTGTTGGTAAAAAAGAAGTAATAGAAGAAAATATAGTAAGTATAGCAGGTACTAATTGGAATGAAAAATATAATAATATAGAAATTATGGATGCAAGAGAAACGATTGAGATGGAAGACATACCAACAAAGGCTATAAAGGAAAAGAAAGATTCATCAATGGTTGTTGCATTAAATATGCTTAAAAATGATGAAGCAGATGTATTAGTATCTGCAGGAAATACAGGAGCACTTTTAACTCGGTGCAACCCTTATAGTAGGTAGAATAAAAGGGATAATAAGACCGGCAATAGGGGCAATACTTCCATGTATTGATAAAGAATATATACTTATAGATGCAGGAGCAAATACAAATTGTAAGAAGGAAAATTTCTTACAATTTGCAGAAATGGGTAAAATATATTTAGAAAAAACAGGTAAGAAAACAAATCCAAAGATAGGGCTTTTAAATATAGGAACAGAAGAAACAAAAGGAAGTGAAATACATAAAGAAGCATATATGTATTTAAAAGAAAATTATGAAGAAAAAGGTCTAAATTTCATAGGAAATATAGAGGCAAGAGATCCATTTACAGGAGATGTAGATCTTGTAGTTTCAGATGGTTTTACAGGAAATATATTTATAAAAACATTGGAAGGATTTCGGAAAAATGTTATTATCAACATTTAAAAATATGGTTGATGATATGGGAATGTCTAAAATATTCCTACTACCTATAAAAGATAAAATGTCTAAAGTAATGGGTAAAATGGACTATAGAAAGCTTGGTGGAGGAGTATTTTTAGGTGTTAAAAAACCAATAATAAAAGCACATGGAAATAGTAACAAAACAGCATTTTATTACACATTAAAACAAGCAGAAGAATATGCAAAAGCAGGAATAATAGAAGAATTAACAGAAAAGATGGGGAGAGAAAATAATTAATGTTTAAAATTAAAGAAGTTACAGACTATATTAATGAAATAAAAAAGATAACAAAGCAAAGAGGACTTAAGTATTATATAAACACATTTGGGTGTCAATTAAATGAAAATGACAGTGAAAAAATAGCAGGAATGTTAGTAGAATGTGGATATCAACAAGCAGAAAAAGAAGCAGATGCAGATATAATTGTATTTAACACATGTTGTATAAGAGAAAATGCAGAAAAAACATTATTTGGAGTACTACGGAGAAGTTAAAAAATATAATGTTGAAAAAAATACAATAATTGCAATTGGTGGATGTATGATGCAAGAAAAAGAAATGCAAGAAAAAGTACTAAAAAGCTTTCCATTTGTTAAGCTAATATTTGGAACACATACATTACACAATTTTCCAAAAGGACTATACCAAGTATTAACAGAAGGAAAAAGAATATTTGATGTTATAGACATTAAGGGAGAAATATATGAAGGAATTCCAGTAAAAAGGATGGATGGACTTCGTGCTAGTGTTACAATAATGTATGGATGTAATAATTTCTGTACATTTTGTATTGTACCATATGTAAGAGGAAGAGAAAGAAGTAGAAAAGCAGAAGATATATTAAAAGAAGTAGAAGAACTAGCACAAAAAGGGTATTTGGAAATAACACTTTTAGGACAAAATGTTAATTCATACAGAGGTGAAGGAGAAATAGATACATTTGCAAAATTATTAGATAAAGTTGCAAGTATTGAAGGTATAAAAAAGATAAGATTCATGTCACCACATCCAAAAGATTTTACAGAAGATGTTGTACAAGTAATGAAAAAACATGAAAATATATCAAGAACATTACATTATCCTCTTCAATCAGGATCTAGTAATATATTGAAAAAAATGAATAGAAGATATACAAGAGAACAATATCTAGAAAGAGCAGAAAATATTAAAAGAGAATTACCAGATGTAACATTTACAACAGATATAATTGTAGGATTTCCAGGTGAAACAGAAGAAGATTTTGAGGATACATTAGATGTAGTAAGAAAGATGAATTTTGAACAGGTCTTCATGTTTATATATTCACCAAGAGAAAATACACCAGCTAAAAAGATGGAACAAGTAGATGAAAATATAGCAAAAGAAAGATTCCAAAGATTAAAAGAAATGTATGATAAGCAAGCAGAAAAACTAAATGAAAAATATTTAGGAAAAGAAGAATGGATAATAGTTGATGGTATAAGTAAGAAAAGTGCTAAAATGCTTGTAGCAAAAACAGATGCAAATAAGCCGGTAGTATTTGAAAAATATGAAGGATGGAAAATGGGAGACTATATAAAAATAAGGATTGTAGAAACACATACTTGGTATTTAGTAGGAGAAAAGATAAGTTAAGAATAAACTTAAGAAATCAATCTAATAATAAATATTATAATGTAAGAAGGTAAAGATGGAAAAAAACAATAAAAAAGAAATAGTATTAACAGGATTAAAACCAACAGGTGAACTTACTATAGGAAACTATGTAGGTGCTATAAAACCAATGATAGATATGCAAGGAAAATATAACTCATACCTGTTTATAGCAGATCTTCATGCAATAACAGTAATGCAAGATAAAGATGAATTAAAAAGAAGAATAAGAGAGTTTTTAGCAATGTATATAGCATGCCGGAGTAGATAAAGACAAAAATGTAATATACTTACAATCTGAAAATCCATACATTGCAGGCATTTCATGGCTTTTAGAATGTAATACATATTATGGTGAAGCATCAAGAATGATTCAGTTTAAAGAAAAAAGTAAGGAAAATGCAAATTTTTCAGTAGGACTTTTAACATATCCAATACTTATGGCAGCAGACATACTATATTTAGATTCAAAATATGTACCAGTAGGAATTGACCAAAAACAACATGTTGAGCTTGCAAGAGATATTGCAGAAAGATTTAACAAAAAATATGGGAAAACATTTGAAATACCAAGACCTATGATAAAAGAAGAAGGACTTAAGATAAAAGACTTAAGAAATCCAGAAAAGAAAATGAGTAAATCAGAAGAAAATCCAAATGGAAGTATAACTCTTTTTGATACAGAAGAAGAAATAAGAAAGAAAATAATGTCTGCAACAACAGATTCAGAAATGAGAGTATATTTTGATGAAGAAAACAAAAAAGGAATTTCAAACCTTATAAACATAGCTATAGCATTTTCAGATGAAAAAGAAACAGTTAAAACAGTAGAAGAAAAGTTTGAAGGAAAAAGCTATAAGGAATTTAAAGAATATGTAGCAGATATACTTGTTAAGAAAATAGGAAAAATACAAGAAAAATACAATGAGGTTATAACATCAGGTATTTTAGATGAAATCTTAGATGATGGAAAAGCAAAAGTACAAAAACTTGCAGAAGATAAATATATAGAAATGACTAAAAAAATGGGACTTACAAGATCTTAAAGAAAGGAAAGAAAAATGGCACTATCACCAATGATGGCAGAATATATGAAAACAAAAGAAGAATATAGTGACTGTATACTGCTATATAGGCTACGGAGACTTTTATGAAATGTTTTTTGAAGATGCAATAACAGTATCAAAAGAATTAGAATTAACATTAACAGGAAAAGCATGTGGTCTAGAAGAAAAAGCACCAATGTGTGGAGTGCCACAAGCAGCATTAGACACATATATAGCAAAATTAATACAAAAAGGATTTAAGGTTGCAATATGTGAACAGTTAGAAGATCCTAAAAAAACAAAAGGAATAGTAAAAAGAGGTGTTGTAAGAATAGTAACACCACGGAACAGTTACAGAAACTAAATTATTAGATGAAAAAAAGAATAGCTATATTATGAGTATTGTAGAAAAAGAAGAATCATTTCGGACTTGCAGTACTTGATGTAACAACAGCAGATTTCTATACTACAAGTATAGAAAAAGGTAAAGATAAAGAAATAAAAGGTGATATATATCAAAAAATATATGATGAAATAGCAAGATATATGCCAAAAGAAATAATAGTTCCAAAAGGTGTATTAAAAGATGAACATATATCACATATAGAAGAAATATTAAATATATATATTACATTTAAAGAAGATACATATATTAATGATTTAGTAGATGAAGAAAGTAATAATATAGCAAAAGAAGGAAATGCTAAAAAAGATGGACTTGATGAACAAATAGAAGAGTTTGAAAAAGCACTAACAGAAAAAATAGTAACAAGATATAATATTATAGAAAAAAATGAAATAAGTGAAGAAGAAAATGTGATAAAAAATAGTAATGATATCCCAATTACTATTATATATGCAGTGGCATATCTTCATAAATATACAAAAGAAACACAAATGCAAGAATTAAAACATCTTAATAATATATATATAATATCTGAAAATAAGTATATGGTGCTTGATAGTATTGCAAGAAAAAATTTAGAACTTACACAAAGAATGAAAGACCGGAAGTAAGAGACGGAAGCCTTCTTCGGAATACTTGATAAGACAAAAACATTAATGGGGGCAAGACTTTTAACAAGATGGATAAATGACCCACTAATTTCAAAAAAAGAAATAGAAAAAAGACAAGATGCTGTAGAAGAACTATATAATAATATAATCTTAAGAGGAAGTATTATAGAAATATTAAAAAAGATATATGATATTGAAAGAATAGCAGGAAAAGTAGCATTTCGGAAATATAAACGGAAAAGATATGATATCATTAAAAAATTCTATAAGATATCTACCAGAACTTAAGAAAGAATTAAGTATTGTTAAAAGTGATTACTTAAAAGAAATCTATTTAAAATTAGAAACATTAGAAGATATATATAGTATTATAGATGAGATGATTGTAGAAGAACCACCTGTAACAATAACAGAAGGGCGGAGTTATTAAAGAAGAATATAATGAAGAATTATATAGACTGAAACATTTAGGGAATAAGGCAAAAGAATGGATAGTATCTCTAGAAGCAGGAGAAAAGGAAAAAACTGGAATTAAAAATCTAAAGATAGGATATAACAAGGTGTTTCGGATACTATATTGAAATTACAAACTCATACAAAGATAAAGTACCAGAAGACTATATAAGAAAACAAACACTTGTAGGTGCAGAAAGATATATAACTCCAGAATTAAAATCGATGGAAGAAGAATTATCAGAAGCAGAAACAAAAATAGCAGAATTAGAATATACACTTTTTACAGAACTTAGAGAACATATATCTAAAAATATAGCAAGAATACAAAATACAAGTTCAAATGTAGCAATAATAGATGTGCTTATATCACTTGCAGAAATAGCAGAAACAAATAGTTATGTAAAACCAGAAATAACAACAGATGGAAAAATAGATATAGTGCTTGGAAGACATCCAATTGTAGAAAGAATGCTTAAAAATGAAAAGTTTATAGAAAATGATTGTATGTTAGATAATGAAGAAAACACCATTTCTGTTATAACAGGACCTAATATGTCTGGTAAATCAACATATATGAGACAAGTTGCATTAATAACAATACTTGCACAAATGGGATCATTTGTACCTGCTAAAAAAGCAGATATCTGTATTGTAGATAAGATATTTACAAGAATAGGAGCGGCAGATGATTTAAGTATGGGACAAAGTACATTTATGATGGAAATGGTAGAAGTTGCAAACATACTTAAAAATGCAACAAGTAGAAGTTTGGTAATTTTAGATGAAATAGGAAGAGGAACATCTACATATGATGGAATGAGTATTGCAACAGCAGTTATTGAATATATATCTAAAAAAATAGGAGCAAAAACATTATTTGCAACACATTATCATGAACTTATAGAACTTGAAGAAAGATTTAAAAATATAAGAAATTATCATGTAGAAGCAAAAGAAATAGGAAAAGATATAATCTTTTTAAGAAAAGTTTTAAGAGGTGGAACAGATCAAAGTTATGGTATCCATGTAGCAAAACTTGCAGGAGTGCCTAAAGATGTAATAAGAAGAGCGAATAGACTTCTTTTAGATATAGAAAGTAGAAGAGAAATAGTAAACATATCAGAAAAAGAAGAAATAGATGCAATGCAACAAGACTTTCGGAGACTTAAAAGAAAGTATGATTATAAACGAGCTTAAGAGTATTGATTTAAATGAACTTACACCAATAGAGGCATTAACAGAGCTGTTTAACTTAAGAAAAATGATAGATGAGAAGTAATAACAATTACAAAAAAGTTACAAATTAGTATATATTATAATAATAATTTGTAAATCAAGAATAAAAAGAGTAAAATTAAATTAGTATTAATATGTACAATTTAAGGAAATAGAATATGAAGAGTTTAGCTAATAAAAGGAATATAAGCAAAAGAGTAAATAGTATAAATAGATAAAATATGCTAGGTACTTTTTTGCTTTTTTTTATTAATTAAACAATAGATTTAAAATATATAAATAATGTAAGGAGTTAGGAGGAAAAAATGAAT
>CALIMU010000024.1 GCA_938045355.1 uncultured Clostridium sp.
ATAATCATATATATATCATTTGTTGTATTTGATTCTGAATTATTACCACCATTATTATTGTTATTTCCAGAATTATTATTATTTTCTTTTGATTGTGAATTATTATCTTGACTATTTTTATTATTTGAATTATCTCCAGAATTTTGATTATTTTGTGTTTGGCTTTTTTCATTATCAACACTTGTCATTGTCTTTGTACCTGTATTATTTAAAGTTATGCTATTATTCAATTTTATTGTATCTGCTTTTGTTTTTTCTTCTTTTGTAGAGATTATTGATGATAACATATCAAATGATTGAAATTCTGATTTATTTTTTTGTATATAATATAATGTCTTATTATATACTCTTGTTAATATATCCTTATATTCTTGTTTTTTTAAAGTAATAGTTATATTATCAACCTTTAAATCTTTCCCTTGATATTTTGTTGGCACATTTGTCCTTGCATCTATTTTTTCTTTATCTAAATCTTCTACTTCTTTTAATAAGTATTCTTTTGCTTTATTAATTGCTTTTTCCATATCTGCAAATATATTTTCATTCTTATTATCAGAATTAACTTTTGCAAGCATATTTCTAAGTGTTTCTATATTTCCAAGATTTACTGTTCCAGATTCAGAAAGCCAGTTTATTACATTTTCTATTTTCTTCTTTTCTATTCCTATATGTTCTTCAAAAAAATCTTTTCCATATATTAAAAACATATTACCAGTATCTTCTATTTCAAATTCTAATATTACTGTCTCCTTATATTTAACATTTACAGTCATATTAGTTTTCCCACTTCCTTTATCTGCTTTTGTTTCAAGATTTATTGTTATATCATCTAATAATACTTGTTTTTTAGAACTATTTTCTAAATTATTCTTATTTCCATCTTGTTTTAAACTAAACATATTCTTATTTCTGATACTTTGTTTTGTTACATGTTCTTCATTATTTTGTCTTTCAAAAATTTTCTTAAGACCTGGTATATCTGTATATTCTGTAATATTTGTTTTTGATATGACATCTCCGAAGTATACCTTTTGCATTATCTATCTTTGATGATGTATTAACCATTATATATATATATGATACTATACTTGCAAATATTATAAGAAAGGCAAATACAATTATATTTCTCTTTTTCTCTTCTTTTTCCTTATCAAGTATCTTTTTTTTGCTTTTACTTAAATTATCTGTTCCAAACAATTCATCCATATTTTTATCCCCTTAAAAATATTATCTCATACTTCCGAAGTTTTTCTCCTGCAATTATATGATAATGTATATGTTTTACTTCTTGTCCTGCATTTTTTGCTATATTTGTAACAATCCTATATCCATCTTTTTCTACTTTAAAGTTTCTTGTTATTTCTTGTATTGCTTTATGTATTTCAACTATATATTTAGCATCTTTTTTAATATCTAAATTTTCCAAACTTTCTATATGTTTTTTAGGTATTACTACAATATGAAATTTAGCAACAGGATTAATATCTTTAAATCCTATCACCATATCATTTTCATATACTATATCTGCAGGTATTTCACCTTTTATAATCTTACAAAATATACAATCATCTATTAAGTTTTCTTTTACTAATTTATCTTTTTCTTCCATAATATATCTCTTTTCTATAACATACTAAAAATTATTCTTCTATTAATATTGCTTTTATTCTTCTAACACCTTTTGATGAAGATTCTTCTTTTAATATTTTAAATCTTCCCATTCCTTTAGTATTTTTAACATGTGGCCCTCCGACATACTTCTTTACTAAAATCACCAATACTATATACTGTAATTTTATCACCATATCTATCTTCAAAAAGTCCTGTTACACCATTTTTCTTTGCTTCTTCAAATGTTGTTTCTATACAAGTAACTTCTAGTCCTTTTTGTATTTCTTCATTTACTATTTTTTCAACTTCTTCTATTTGTTCTTTAGTCATTTTTTGATCATGTGAAAAATCAAATCTTAATCTTTCTTCTGTAATATTTGATCCTTTTTGTTTTGCATGTTCTCCTAAAACTATTTGAAGTGCTTTGTGTAGTAAGTGTGTAGCAGTATGATATTTTATAGTCATTTCATTATGATTTAAAAGACCACCTTTAAATTTCTTTTCACTTCCACTTCTAGACTTATTTTGATGTTCTTCATATAATAATTCTATTTTCTTTTCATCTAATACTAATTTCTTTTCTCTTGCAAGTTCCATCCCTATTTCTATAGGAAGTCCATATGTTTCATATAATTTAAATATATCTTTTTCATCTATTTTATCATGTTTTTTGTTATACATTTTTAGAAACTCTTTTTCTCCTCTAGTTATTGTTTCTAAAAATTTCTTTCTTTCCCCTAAAACTACTTTAATTATATTTTCTCTATTTTCTTCAAGTTCAATATATAATTCTGATGAACCATCTATAACTAAATTTAAAGCTTTTAAAAATCCTTTTTCATCAATCCCAATCTTATTTATATGTCTTATAGCTCTTCTTAATAATCTTCTTAAAATATATCCTCTATCTGTATTACTTGGAACTACTCCATCTGTAATCATTATACTTCCAGATCTAAAATGTTCTGCAATTATTCTTTGACTTGCCTTAATTTCTTCTTCAGATAATTCTTTAGTAATATCTTTATCCATATTTTCTTCCAAGAAATTAATTGTAGGTGCAAATATTTCAAGTTCATATGGTGTTTTCTTACCTTGAAGAAGCATTGCCATTCTTTCAAGTCCCATTCCAGTATCAACATTTTTTTGTTTTAATGGAGTATATACACCTTTTTCATCCTTATAATATTGCATAAACACATTATTCCATATTTCTATATATTTACCACATGAACATGATGGATTACAATTTTCAGAACATTTTTCTTTACCAGTATCATAAAATATTTCTGTATCTGGTCCACAAGGTCCGAGATTCTCCTGCTATCCACCAATTATCATCTTTACCAAAGAAATATATATTTTCTTCTGCTATTCCTTGTTTTTTCCAAATTTCAGCTGCTTCTAAATCTCTTGCTGAATCTTCATCTCCTGCAAAACAAGTAACAGATAATCTTTCTTTTGGTATTTTTAAATAATTTACTAATAGGTCATAACTCATCTTTATTGATTCTTCTTTAAAATATGCTCCAAGTGACCAATTACCAAGCATTTCAAAAAATGTTAAATGTCTATTATCTCCAACATCATCAATATCTACTGTTCTTATACATTTTTGATATCCACAAAGTTTATTTCCTCCTGGATGTTTTTGTCCGAAGAAGATATGGTATTATTGGTTGCATTCCTGCTGTTGTAAACAATACTGAATTATCATCTTGTGGCACAACAGATGCTGAAGGTATAAGTGTATGTCCTTTTTCCTTAAAATAATTTAAAAATATATTTCTAATCTCTACTACTTTCATTTTATTCCTCTTTTTTCCTTAACTTTAATTTAAATTATACTAAAAATATCCCCTTTTTACAATAAAATCAAGGAATTTTTACACTACATGTTACAAATTAAATTTGTATTTTTTTAATAAAAAATATATAATTTATTTTAGAATTAAATATCATGAAAGGAGATAATTATGAAAAAGAAAGGAACAGCTTTAAAAAAGCTCGAATCAAAAGGTGAAGAAATTGCAAATTTTGTTAGTCATACAGTAGGTGCAGGACTTGCAATACTTGGATTTATAATGTTAATTATACGTGCAGCATGGTTTAATAATATTCCTGCAATAATTTCATATATAGTATTCAGTCTTGGACTAATGGTATTATATACAATGTCATCAATCTATCATGGATTAAAACCAAGCAAAGCTAAAAATGTGTTTGAAATTTTAGACCACTCGTCTATATATTTCCTTATAGCTGCAAGTTATACACCATTTTTAGTACTTGGTTTAAAATCAAGTATGAGTATAACCCTTCTCATCATACAATGGGTAATCTGTGCTTTAGGTATAACATTTAAAGCATTTTTCACAGGTAAATTTAAAGGAATTTCTACAGTTGTTTACTTAATAATGGGTTGGATGATAGTTTTTTCTTGGAATGAGCTTATATCAAAAGTATCTCCAATCTCAATTATTTTTCTAGTAACAGGTGGTATATTATACTCACTTGGAACAATTTTTTACATGTGGAAAGTATGTAAATTCAATCATATGATTTGGCATATATTTGTTGTACTTGGTAGTATAGCACATTATATTGCAATCTGGTTTTTAATATAACCAAAAATGTACAAAATAAGAAAAGAGATTAAAACTAAATTAATAGTCTTAATCTCTTTTTTGTTACATTAATGAATTTCTCCGAGTCTTACATTATTATAAGTAAACTCTATCCATACCTGCTCTAAACTTACATTATCTCCATCTTCTAGTTTAACCTTTTTTTCTCTAACTATAGACTCTTTATTTGCCTTATAATCAGGAACAAACAGTTTCCTTCTTTCCTTAACTTCATCGAGAATAGCAAGTTGAGACCCTCGCAACACTTCATTTTTAGATGTACCCAAAATGACAACACCCCTCTTAACATCATTTGGGTAAGCTATAAAAGCTTTCCCACGTTGAATTACCAAAACTTTGAATTTTATCATCTTTATCATCCTCTCTTTTGTATCGTATAAATTCATACAATACTTATTTAATTTCAATTACAACTATAATATAACATTTCTTTACAATTATTTCAAGCAATTATGTTAAATAGCGAATGTTTTAAAAAGTATACTACTTTTTAGTATACTTTTTCTTCAACTTCTATATACTCAATATGAAGTTTGTTTATATCATCTATGTGGTTCTTGGTTCTTCTAAAATAGATTCTTTCTAGTTGCTCCTTAGAATCTATCTCTTTTGTTTCAAATTCTTGTCTTCCTTCAAGAATTTTTTCTAAATAAATTTTTGAAATTATACGGCAGTTTTGTAGACTCTCTTCCGGAAATTTTGCATTTAAATCCGGAAATATTATACGATAATTTCCATCTGTTGTTTTTTCAAAAATTACAGGATAACAAGAAATCTTTTTCATATTTATCACCTCCATAATTAAATTTAAACTTATGAATTATTTATATGTTATATCTACC
>CALIMU010000025.1 GCA_938045355.1 uncultured Clostridium sp.
GAAAGAATGAATATATTAAGTTTAAAAGATATTAGTTATAGTTATAATAAATCATATGAAAAAGTATTAAAAAATATTAATATGGATTTTGAAGAAGGAAAATTTTATGCAATAATTGGTAAATCAGGTTCTCGGTAAATCAACATTATTATCATTACTTGCAGGATTAGATGTTCCAACAAAAGGTGAAGTACAATTTAAAGGAGAAGATATAGTAGATAATGGTTATAGTTATCATAGAAGAAGAAATATATCATTAGTTTTCCAAAACTATAATCTTATAGATTATCTTACACCACTTGAAAATATTAGACTTGTAAATAAACATGCAAGTAAAGATATATTATTAGAACTTGGACTTTCAGAAGAACAAGTAAATAGAAATATTATGCAATTATCAGGAGGACAACAACAAAGGGTTGCAATAGCAAGAGCTTTAGTTTCTGAAGCACCTATAATATTGGCAGATGAACCAACAGGTAATCTAGATTCAAAAACAGCTTTAGAAATGATAGAAATATTTAAAAAACTTGCAAAATCAAGAAATAAGTGTGTAATAGTTGTTACACATAGTAAAGAAGTTGCAGATGAAGCAGATTATGTATTAGAAATTAAGGATAAAAAACTTATAAAAAAATAAGAAAGATAAAGTGATTATATAAATTAAAAATAGGGGGAAAATATGTTTAAAAATGCGTTATTATATATAACAAGAAAGAAATTAAAGACATTAATATTATTTGGTATAATATTAATAATGGCAACACTTAGTCTTATAAGTATTAGTATAAAAAAAGCAACAGATGAATCTTCAAAAGATACATTTAAAAATATAACAAATAGTTTTTCGATGCAGATAAATAGAAGAGTAAATCAAGGTACTGCAAGAGGAGCACGGAAATATTAAAGGACAAGATATAAAGAAGATTGCAGAATCTAAAGATATTGACCGGATATATAAAAAGAATAAATAGTGTTGGTGATTTGGTAGAAAAAGAAATAATAGAAACAGAACAATTACGTAGAAATCAAAGTGCATCAAGAGCTAAGAATTTTAAAACAGCAGTAATGGTAACAGGTGTAAATGATTCTTCTAAAGAAGATAAATTTGTATCAGGATCATTTAAACTTACAGAAGGAAGAGCATTAAAAACAGGAGATAAAGGTAAGGTATTATTACATAAAAAACTTGCAGAAAAGAATAACTTAAAGGTTGGAGATAAGTTTAAGATAAAATCAAACTTATATGATTCAGATAATGAAAAACAAGCAGATGAAACAATAGAAGTTGAAATAGTAGGATTATTTGAAGGACAAAATAAATCAAGAGTAACATATGCACAAGAACTTTATGAAAATAATGTTATATCAGATATTGATACAGCGGCAAGATTATATGGTTATACAGAAGAAACAGCAATATATCAAGATGCAACATTCTTTGTAAATGGTAATAAGAATATTGATGATGTAATGAAAAAACTTCAAAGATTAGATATAAACTGGAAATCATATAACTTAATTAAGAGTTCAAGTAATTATCCAGGATTACAACAATCTATATCTGGAATATATGGAATAGCAGATAAATTATTAATGGGAAGTTTAATATTCTCAGGATTAGTTCTTACATTATTATTATTCTTATGGATAAATGCTAGAAGAAAAGAAATAGGAATAATGTTATCACTTGGTAAAACAAAAGTTGATATAATAGGACAATTTATATTAGAACTTATAATAATAAGTGTACTTGCATTTACAGGAGCATATTTTGCAGCAAATTACACAGCAAAAGGAGTATCTGATAACATATTAACAAATATTAATTCAGAAATTACTAAGAAATCTGAAAAAGAAGGTAAATCAAGCAATGTAGGTGGAGGTGCTGAAGTTGATGGATTTAACAGAACTTTAACAAAATTAAATGTTAAGATTAATGTACAAGATGTTATATATGTAGGTATATTATGTACAATAATTATACTTATAGCATTAGGAGTAGCATCATATAAGATAATGAAAAAACATCCAAAAACATTACTTACAGATATTGAATAATAGATAAGGTTGAATATAGGAAAAATAAATTATAAAATATAGAGGAATAAAAAAGAGAAAGGTAACTATATTTACATATGAACATATTAATAGTTGAAGATGAAGAAATAATTAGTGAGGGGATATATGAATATCTGACAGAAAGAAAATATTTATGTATTGTTGCAAAAGATGGACAAGAAGCAATAGATAAATTTAAGGTAAATAAAATAGATTTAATCTTGTTAGATATTATGTTACCAAAATTAAATGGATTAGAAGTATTAAAACATATAAGAAAAACAAGTAAAGTTCCAGTACTAATGTTAACATCATTTAATGATGATGATTATAAGATAAGAGCATTTTCAAGTTTATGTGATCGGATATATAGAAAAGCCTTTCTCTCTTCCTGTATTAGAAGCAAGAATAGTTGCAGTTTTAAAAAGACATTATGGAGATTATAATATATTTAAATATGGTAATGCAGAAGTTAATTTCACAAGTTATAATGCAACATATATGGGAAAAGATGCAAATGTTAATGCAAAAGAATTTGAAATATTAAAAACACTTTTAAGAAATAAGAATAAAGTTTTAACTAGAAATCAGATAATGGATAATGTTTGGAATGAAAATGATGAAATACCTTATGATAGAGTTATAGATGTATATATAAAAGAGCTTAGAAAAAAACTTGGACTTGATTGTATAAAAACAGTAAGAAGTGTTGGATATAAGTTGGTGTTAGATGATGAAGAAAATTAAATTATTCCCTAAAATATTTATATATACCTTTTCTATAATTTCATTTCTAATAATTCTTACACATATAATAATATATTATAGTTTTCAGGTTATATATCTAGAAAATAAAAAAGAAGAAATAAAAAGAACAGCTAATAAGTTATCAGAAAATATTGCAGATTTTGAAAAAAATGAAATATATAATTCTTTAAAATTATTCTCTAAAAATAATGATGTTAAAGTTTTTGTGAAAAATGGTAATTCAAAAGATGATGTTAGGATAGATGAAAATGTAGGGATAAATTCAAAAAGCAAATATAATTCAATTATAATAGAAGAAAAGACAGTTAAAACAAAAACAAATGATGAAATAACATTACAGTTTATATTTTCTAAAGATATAGAAGAAGAAGCTAAAAATATAAGTTTAAAATTCTTACCATATACATTATTATTAAGTTTTGTGTTTTCAATAATAATCTCATATTTTTATACAAAGATTATAATTTCACCAATATTTGAAATAACAAAAGTTACAGATAATATGATGAAATTAGATAGAAATGCACTTCTTAAAGTAAATACTGAAGATGAAATAGGACATCTTAAAGGACAAATTAATATATTATATACAAGACTTTTAGGGGTTATAGATAATCTTGATAAAAAGAATAAAGAAATAATTAAATTTGAAAAAACAAAAGTAGATTTTTTAAGAAGTACATCACATGAGCTTAAGACACCACTTGCAAGTCTTAAGGTTATATTAGAAAATATGAAATATAATGTGCGGAAAATATAAGGATAAAGAAAAATATCTAGAAGTTTCAATAGGGATTGTAGATGATTTAACTAAAATGATTGTAGAAATACTATCAATATCATCATTTCAGGAAATAAAGGAAAAGAAAGAAATATTAAAACTTAAAGATGAGGTAAATAATATATTAAAAAATTATGAAGTCCTTATAAAAGAAAAAAATATAACAATTAATAATTATTTGAAAGATGAAGAAATATATATATCTAAGATAGCATTTGAAAAGATAATTGTAAATTTAATAAGTAATAGTACTAAATATACAAACATAAATGGTAAGATAAATATAGGTGTTAAAGATGGATATTTCTATATTGAAAATAGTTGTAAAAAATTAAATAAAGAACAGATAGAAAAATCTTTTGAACTTTTCTATTCAGAAGGAAGTACTAAAAATAGTAATGGACTTGGACTATATATCATAAAAAATATATTAACAAATTATAATATTGATTATAGTTTTGAAAAAAGTAAAATAGGTATGGTATTTAAATTTAGAATACCTACAAAAAAAAGTAAATAATAAAAAAATTAAGGATGAATATAAGTATATAATAACATACTTATTATTCATTCTTTTTGTTATGTTTATTGCAAAATATTTGAATATGGTGGTAATATATAAGTATATAAGGAGAAAGTATGATACAAGACAAATTATTTGAATATCAAGACTTAGAATATAGAGAATTTAATAGTAAATTAATACCAAATATAGATAAAGAAACTATGATAGGTGTAAGAATACCAGATATAAGGAAGATAGAAAAATCTTTAAATATAGAAGAAAAGGAAAAATTCTTACTAGAATTACCACATAAATATTTTGAAGAAAATATATTACATGGGATAATAATATCAAATATGAAAGATTATGATAAGGTTATAATTAGTTTAGAAAAATTTTTGCCATATGTAGATAACTGGGCAGTATGTGATATTATAAGTCCTAAGATATTTAAAAAGAATAGAGAAAAGTCTATAGTAAATATATTATCATGGATAAAAAGTAATCATACATATATATGTAGGTTTGGCATTGGAATGATAATGCAGTTATATTTAGAAGATGAATATTTTAAAAAATCATATCTTGATATAATTGCAGAAATTAAAACAGGAGAATATTATATTAATATGATGAGGGCATGGTTATTTCAAGTAGCACTTGTAAAACAATGGAAAGAAGCTATAGTATATATTGAAAAAGAATTATTAGATAAATTTACACATAATAAAACAATAAGTAAATCTTGTGAAAGTTATAGAATAGATAAAGGAAAGAAAGAATATTTAAAAACTTTAAGGAGAAAATAGTGAAAAGATTAACAATAACACAACTACTTATAATAAATACAATATTATATACAACAGAATTTAATGTTGGACAAAAATTAGTTGGAAAAACAGTAAGAGATTGGGAAAAAGAATTTAAATTTGAACTTGATAGTTTAGGACATTTTCCAGCTGAAATAAACGAAACAGAAATGGAAAAAGTATTAAAAACAGTTAGAGAAGATGAAACATATAGTAATATTAAGATTTTAGATATAGATAATAGTAAATCAGGATATACAGATGGGTCAGAACCAATTGTAATGGTGACATTAAAATATGAAGATATGATATATATAGCATTTAAAGGAACAGCTGGTGGTGTCGAATGGAAAGATAATGCAATTGCAGCATATCCAGAAACTATATATACAGAGGCACAAAAAGAAGCATTAGAATATTATGATAAAATGTATGAAAAATATGTTGATAATACAATCAAAAAAGTATATGTTACAGGACATTCTAAAGGTGGCAATAAGGCACAGTTTATAATGGTAATGAGAGGAAGCAAACATAGTAAACTTAAAAAATGTTTTTCTTTTTGTGGACAAGGTTTCAACAAAACATTTATAGAAAAATACAGCAATCAAATACAGGAAAATAAGGATAAGATATATAATATCTCTGCAGATAATGACTATGTTAATGTTATACTAACTCAAATAACAGATAAGATAAAATTTGTTAAAAGTATAACAAATATGGGAGAAGTTGCTAAAAAGCGTGCAATAATAAGACATAAATTTGGAGCATGGCATTCTCCATATGTTATGTTTAAAGAAAAAAATGGTGTGCTTACAATTAATGTAAAAACAAAACAAAGTAAGCTTATGAGAACGCTACAATTATTTTTAGCATATATATTAGAAAATATGACTATTGAAGATGCTAAATATTTTTATCATGCAATGTCATCAATTTTAATAGAAAAGGAAAAAGAAAAATATATACCAGAAGAATATAGGGAAGCACCTAATGGATTCTATAGACGCTTTATAACACATATATATAATTTCCAAAAAGAAGAAGATAATCTTTCATTTGTTCAAATATTAGGATTATTAAGACCAATGTTAACAGAGATGGGGGCAGTTATGATTAAAACAAGAGTTGGACTTGATAATATTGTAACAATTACAAATAATGAAAAAAATAATGAAAATATAGAAAATATTTCTATTATAGAATATTCACATGAAAAAGATGAAGAAAAGATTGAAGGAAAGAAGAAAAAAGAAGTAAATGCAAGAAAGAGAAAGGCAAGAGAAATGCAAGAAAAGAGACGGTATCTAATAGATACCCTGTTTCAGTTAGAAACATTAAAGTGGATATTTCTTAGTTGTGTTTTATGTATTTAAATGGTATTTTAATGGTAAAATATCATTTTTTTAGGAAAAATTGTACAATTGAATCTAGTTATATCAAGGTGTTAGAGACTTTTTGAAAAAAACTTAATTTTTTTTAGCAAACTACTTGACAGACTGCTAACTAGGGTATAAAATAATAGCAGTTAGAAAGGAAGACTGCTAAAAGGAGGAGAATGGAACTAGATAATAGGAAAGAAAAAATACTGAAATCTTTGATAGATGAATATATAGAAACAGCAGATCCAGTAAGCTCTGCAGGCCTTATATCAAAATATCCACTTAATATTTCAAGTGCAACAGTAAGAAATGAAATGTTAGAACTTGAAAAAATGGGATATTTAGAAAAACCATATTCCTCTTCTGGAAGGGTACCATCAAAGATGGGATATAGGTATTATGTTGATAAGCTTATACTTGATGAAAAACTTAGTTCATCAGATTTAAAACTTATTAAAAAAAATTTAGGACAAAAGGTTATAAATTTGGAAGAACTTACAAAGATTACAACTGCAACTATATCTGAGATAACACATTACACAAGTATTGCGATAACATCTAAAGATATAAAAGAGGTGATAACATCTGTAGAGTTTATAAGGATAGGCTTAGATACAATTATGGTACTTATAATAACAGATAAAGGAAGAGTAAAAGAAACAATTATTAAATTTGATAAAGAACTTTCAGATGATGTATTAACAGATTTAAGAAAGCTATTTTCAAAAAAGATAATTGGAAAACCTTTAGAAGTTATACCAAAATCTATTGAAGAATATATTAAAGAAGAAGTAAAGATAGGAATAGAAATAATATCTAAGATAATAGAAGAGATAAATAAGGTTATTCTGCAAAATATGATATATATAGAAGGTGCAACAGAATCATTTAAACTTCCAGAACTTTCAGATGATGAAGTTAAGCATGAATATCTAAATATTCTTAATAATATTGATGAAATAGATAAATATTTAGAAGATGAACAACTTCGGAAAAATAACAGTTAAAATAGCAGGAGAAGGTACAAATGATCTTAAGAATTTTAGTATTATAACAGCAAGACCAAGTCTTGAAGGCAAGAATATTGGTAAGATTACTGTTATAGCACCAAAAAGAATGGATTATAAGAAGGTTGTGCTTACCATGAAAGAATTACTAAAGAAAATTGAAGAAGAAGGAGGCAAAGTTTAAGAATGACAGATGAGGAAAAGATGGCGGTAGAGCTAGATGAAAAAATAGAAAATGAAATGCTTACAGAACTTGAAGAAAAAGATAAACTTCTTAAAGAAAAAGAAGAAAGGTATTTAAGAATGTATGCAGAATTCGAAAATTATAAGAAGAGGACAGAAAAAGAAAAACAAAATACTAAATTATATGCAAAAGCAGATGTTTTAGAAATGCTCCTTCCTGTAATTGATTCAATGGAAAATGCAATATCTATAGAAACAGAAGATGAAAACTTAAAACAAGGTATTGGTCTTATGTTTGAACAAATTAAGATATTTTTGAAGAAAAATGAAGTTGAAGAAATAGGAAAGGTGCGGAGAAATGTTTGATCCAGAAGTTCATGATGCAATTTCAATACAAGAAACAGAAGATGCAAATTCAGGAGAGATAATTTCAGTATTTAGGAAAGGATATAAGATTAAAGATAGAATAATAAGACATGCTATGGTAATTGTAGCTAAATAATAATATATGTATATATGGTATATATATATGTATTGTTAAATAT